>NZ_JBQQBO010000008.1:0-282609 GCF_052246905.1 Saccharopolyspora antiqui | reverse complement strand
GGGGGGCGGATTGCGCCCGAAACCGCCACGTTCGCCATCCACACCGCCGCGCAAAAACGAGTCCAGGCACAGGCTTTCAGACGGCAAGGTAGCCGCCGTCCACCGGGAGCACCGTCCCGGTGATGAATTCCGCCTCCTCGGAGGCCAGGAACAGCACCGCGCGCGCCACGTCCTGCGGTGTTCCCCACCGGCCCAGCGGGGTGCGGCCGAGGATGCGCGCGACGGCTTCCGGATCGGACTGCAGTTCTTCGGTGAGCGGGGTGCGGATCCAGCCGGGCGCGACCGCGTTGACCCGGATCCGGTCGGCCGCATAACCGGCCGCCAGCGACTTGGTCAACTGCACCACGCCACCCTTGCTGGCCGAATAGCCGGGCACCAGCGGACCGCCGAAGTAGCTGAGCATCGAGGCGGTGTTGACGATGCACCCGCCGGAACGGGCGAGCAGCTCGCGGGCCGCCGCGCAGGCCCGCATGGTGCCGGTGAGGTTGACGTCCACGACCCGCGCGAACGTCTCCGGCTCCAACTCCTCGCCCCGGCGGATGATGCCCGCGCAGTTCACCAGCACATCCAGCCGATCCAAACCGTCCACTATGGTCCGCAGACTGCCGGGGCGGGTCACGTCGGACTCGAACACCTCGATCGCTTCGTCGAGCTCCGCCGCCACCGCGCCCACCCCGGTGACCCGGACCTCGCCGCCGTGCTGGACGAAGGCGTTCGCGACCGCGGCACCGATTCCGCTGGTGCCGCCGACCACGAGCACCGACTTGCCGCCGAAGGCATCGGCGCGCAGGCTGGACAACTTCGATCAGTCCTTTCCGGAGTGCGCCGCAGCGAATTCCGCGGTGGATTCGGAAAACCCGACTGGCTTGCGAACCAGGAACGCGTAGCTGAGCGCGGCGACGATGGCGATGCCGCTGGCGGCGAGCAGGGCGATCACGAACGATCCGGTCTCGTCCACGATGATCCCGGTGATCAGCGGGGCGAACGCGCCGCCGAAGTAGCCGCCGAAGTTCTGCAGGCTGCCCAGCGATGCGGTGATGCGCTCGCTGCCCACCGTGGTCGCCAGCGACCAGGCGCCGGAACTGGCTGAGTTCATGAAGAACTGCGACGCCGAGATCGACACCAGCGCCAGCGTGGTGCTCGGGGTGAGCGCCACCGGAATGGTGCACAGACCGCCGATCAGCAACCCGGCGCAGATCGGCACCTTCCGCGCGAGCATGGTGGAAACCCCGCGGCGCACCAGCAGGTCGCCGACGGCGCCACCGGCCAGCATGCCGAGGGTGCCGGCCAGGTACGGCACGATCAGCGCGATCCCGGTGTCGGCCACGCTCAGGCCGCGCTCGCTTTCCAGGTACGCGGGCAGCCAGGTCAGGTACAGGTAGATCGAGTAGATCACCCCGGAGAAGCCGAGGATCATGCCCCACGTGGTGCGATGCCGCAGCAGACCGAGCCATTCCCGCAGCGACACCGGGTTCGTAGCGGGCTCCGGTTCTGCGGAGACCTGCTGCCGGTCGCGGTAGACGACGAACCACACCAGTGCGAGCACGACCCCGGCGACGCCTGCGACGATGAACATCGCGCGCCAGCCGTAGCTGAGCATCAGCCAGGTCAGCAGCGGTGGGGCGATGGCCGGGGCGAGGGTGGACGCGGCGTTGAACAGTCCGATCGGGGCGCCGCGGGATTCGCGCGGGAACCAGTTGGACACCACCTTGGCACCGCCGGGGAACGCGGGTGCTTCGCCCAGGCCGAGGAACAACCGGCCGAAGAGCATCTGCTTGAAGTTCGCCGCGATCCCGCAGAAGGCCTGCGCGGTCGACCACAGCAGCAGGCCACCGCCGAGCACCTTGCGCGGCCCGAAGCGGTCGAGCAGACCACCGGCGGGCAACTGGGCGAAGGCGTACGCCCAGGAGAACACCGACAGCAGCAGGCCCATCTCGGTCGGCCCGATGCCGAACTCGTCTTGGACGCTGTGGTTCGCGATGGCGAGCGTACTGCGGTCGATGTAGTTGACGATGCCGATGAGCAGCAGTAGGACGAGCAGCACGATCCGCATCGTGCGGATGCTGCGTGGTGGACTCATATCGGTTCCTCGGTGGGCTCGCGTGTTGACGACGTTGTCCACAAGCCAACGTGTGCGGACGATCGGAGCCGGGCCGGAATCATCCGCGAACGAGATCGTCCGGCGGCTCCTGGCGTAGACCATAAGTAGGCGTTTTCCCCAGGTGAAGCCCACTTTTCACATAACTCCCATCCGCCAGGCGGATGGTGGTGCTCAGCGCTCCCGCGTTTCCTCGCGGCGCAGCCGCTGCGCCAGCGCATCGCGTTCGCGCTGGGCGCGTTCTTGGCGCTGGCGCGCCGTTTTCGCGTCGCGGCGGAACTCGCGCAGCTCGTCCTCCGCCTGCGAGAGCTCGTCGCGCAGTTCCGCGCAGCGCTGCTCCGCCTCGTGCCGCGAGCGCTCGGCGAGCTCGACCGAGTCGGCGGCTTCGCCGAGTTGCTCGTCGGCGTGCCGCAATTGCTCGCGGAGCTCGCGCAGTCGTGCGCTGGGCTTGGGCCGCGTCGCGGTGCGGCGGATGGCTGCCGCGGCCAGTTCGTCGAGGCCGAATCCGCTGTACTGCAGGGGTTTGGCGAGCGTTGCGGCCTGTACCGCGCGGCCTGCTTCGGGGTCGGAGAGCGCCGCGGTCAGGGTTTGTTCGACCTGTTGGCGGGTGGATTCGGTGAGGGGGTGGCCGTGCCGCTCGGCGAGTTCGGCGGCGCGGTCGGTGAGCTGGCGCAGCAGCCGGGTTCGTTCGACGGCCAGGGCACGCAGGTCGTCGCCGCGCAGGTCGCGCTGCGCCGAGCGCAGCCGTTCGCCGAGTTCCAGGAGCGCGTTGAGGTGTTCCTGAGCCGCGAGCAGGTTCACCGCCCAGGCCGCGGCGGTCGGCTTGCGCAGTTTCTTGAGCTGATCGGCGAGTTCTTCATCACCGCGTTGCCTGGCCGCCGCCGCCCGCCGGTCGCGGGCCGCGGTGAATTCGGCCGGATCGGAGGTGTACAGCTCGCGGGCCAAGTCGTCCAACTCCACCAGATCAACGTCCCACGCCAACACAACCAACGCGACGCCGAACACGCACCCCCCGAACGCACCACCACCGGTTCACCACGATGGAGACGAGGTGAAGGGCACCTTTCGCCAACTAACTTGGTAAAAGGTGCCCTTCACCCACCACTCGATCAGTGAGCACACACGCCAAGCGAAGCCGCGACCGTGCGGGCTCACCTGGACAGGTAATGAGTGAAGGGCACCTTTGACCGGCATAGTCGGTCAAAGGTGCCCTTCACTCCTCATCCGATCGGGTGCTGCGGGCCGTGACGGATGTGTGGTTCCGCATTGTGGAATTGGTGGCGTGTGGTTCGCCTCATCGGGCGTGGTTGTGGAATCTCGCGGTCGGGTGGGTGTTGAGGTGGGTGTGACCTTGCGCCTTTCCGTGCTGGACCGCTCGCACACCTGGCAGGGGCAGAGTCCGCAGCGGGCCCTGCGGGAGACCGTTCGCTTCGCCCAACAGGTCGAGGCCCTCGGCTACCACCGGTTCTGGGTGGCCGAGCACCACAGCGTGCCCGGCGTGGCCGGTGCGGCGCCGACCGTGCTGGCCACCGCCATCGCCGCCGCGACCACCCGCATCCGGGTCGGCACCGGCGGCGTCATGCTGCCCAACCACCAGCCGCTCGTGGTGGCCGAGCAGTTCGGGGTGCTCGGGTCGCTGTTCCCCGATCGCATCGACGTCGGGTTGGGGCGCTCGGTGGGGTTCACCAGCGGAATCCGCCGCGCGCTCGGTCGCGACAGGGACGCGGCCGAGCAGTTCGGGGACCAGCTGACCGAATTGCTCGGTTACCTGTCCGGACGACCGGGCAGGTTTCCCGGGGTGCACGCGGTCGCGGCCGAGGGACTGCGGCTGCCGGTGTTCCTGCTGGCCACCGGCGCCGGAGCCGACACAGCCGCGGAGTTCGGCCTGCCGCTGGTCATCGCGTCGGTCCACGGTGACGATCGAATGGTCCGCACCATCGACGGCTACCGCGAACGCTTCCGGCCCTCGGCGTGGGCGGCGTGGCCGTACGTGGTCCTGGCCCGGTCCGTCGCGGTCGCCGACACCGCTGAGCGGGCCCGGCGGCTGCTCGTCCCGGAGGCGTGGGCGACCACCTACTCCCGCACGCGCGGCGAATTCCCGCCGCTGGAGCCGCCGGAGCAGGTGTTGGCGCGGGAGATGTCAGACCGCGAGCGCACCCAGTTCGAGCGCGCGCTGCGGGGCCACGTGTTCGGCACCGCCGACGAGGTCACCATCGAGCTGAAGGAACTCACCGCCCGCACCGGGGCCGACGAGATCCTGGTGACCACCACCGCCTTCGACCCGGCGGACCGCCTCGACTCCTACCGCCGCCTCGCCGCTCTGCCCCTGTCCTGACCAGGCCGGGACCGTTGCGTCGGCCGGGCGGCGATTTCGCGCGAAATCGCCATCCACCACCCGAACCGGCGCCCGGCCGCCGTCGGCAACGCCGGTGTCAGTTCGGTGGGGCTATGCCGCGCCGGATGCGGCCCGGCGTGTGCTGGGTGCGGTCGACGTCCCGGCGGCGGCTGGAGTCCAGTTGCCAGGGGACGCTGACCACCATGACGCCGGGCTCGAAGCGCAGCCGCCAGGCCAGCCGCAGCGAACTCTGGTTGTGCAGCAGGTTCTCCCACCAGCGCCCGACGACGTACTCCGGGATGTACACCGAGACCAGATCGCGTGGGCTTTCGCGGCGGATCCGCTTGATGTAGTCGACGACCGGGCGGGTGATCTCGCGGTAGGGCGATTCGACGACCTTCAGCGGGACGTCGATGTCGTGCCGCTCCCATTCGCTGCGCAGCACGTGCGTGTCGGTGTCGTCGACGTTCACGGTCAGCCCGGTCAGCGTGTCCGGGCGGTTGGCCTTGGCGAACGCCAGCGCCCGCAACGTCGGTTTGTGCAATGTGGACACCAGCACCACCGCGTGCACCCGGCTGGGCAGGGTGAGCCCGCCCAGCGCCGGTTCGAGCTCCCGCCGGACTTCGCTGTAGTGCCGGTGGATGGCCCGCATCAGGAAGAACAGCGCGGGGATCGCGATCACCACCAGGTAGGCGCCGTGGGTGAACTTGGTCGCCAGCACCACGACCAGCACCGTCGCCGTCAGAGCCGCGCCGACCCCGTTGATCAGCCTGGACCGGTGGATCCGACGTCGCCCCTGGGCATCGGCGTGGCCGAGTTCTTGGTTCCAGTGCCGCACCATGCCGATCTGGCTCAGCGTGAACGAGGTGAACACCCCGACGATGTAGAGCTGGATCAGTCCGTTCACCGAGCCGCCGAACGCCGCGATGAGCGCGATCGCGACCAGCCCGAGCAGCACGATGCCGTTGGAGTGCGCCAGCCGGTCGCCGCGGGTGTGCAGCTGGCGCGGCAGGTACCGGCGCTGCGCGAGCAGCGAGCCGAGCATCGGGAAACCGTTGAAGGCGGTGTTCGCGGCCAGCAGCAGGATCAGCGTGGCACCGGCTTGCACGACGTAGAACAGCACGCTGTTCACGCCGAACACGGCGCCGGCGACCTGCGCGATGACGGTGCGCTGCCCGGCGGTGTGGCAGTCCGCGGGGAAGCCGATCAGATCGCAGGGGCTGTTCGCGACGCGGACCCCGGAGACCATCGCCAGCGCGGTCACCCCGCTGAACAGGCAGATCGCCAGCACCCCCATGATGATCATGGTGCGCCCGGCGTTGACGTCCTTCGGTCGCCGGAAGGCGGGCACCCCGTTGGAGATGGCCTCCACCCCGGTCAACGCGGTGCAGCCGGAGGCGAACGCGCGCAGCAGCAGGAAGACCAGGGCCAGCCCGGTGAGATCGAGCTCCTCAGGCCGGATGCCCCAGCCCGCGCTCTCCGCGATCGGTGGGTTCCCCGCCGCCGCCTGCACCAGCCCCACCACGGTGGTCAGCCCGATCGCCCCGACGAACAGGTAGGTCGGTACCGCGAACGCCCGGCCGGATTCGCGCGTGCCGCGCAGGTTCATCGCCATCAGCAGCAGCACGACGGCGAGCGCGATCCACACCCGCTCCGGGTACAGCTGCGGGATCGCCGAGACCAGGTTGTCGACGCCCGCCGCGACCGACACCGCCACCGTCATCACGTAGTCCACCATCAGCGCGGCGGCCACCACCAGGCTCGGGTTGCGGCCCAGGTTGCGCGCCACCACCTCGTAGGAGCCGCCACCGCTGGGATAGGCGTGCACGACCTGCCAGTACGACGCCACCACCACGGCGAGCAGCACCACGACCGCCAACGCCACCCACGGCGTCAGGTGCAGCACCGCCAGCCCGCCCAGCGACAGGATCAGCAGGATCTCCTGGGTCGCGTAGGTGACCGACGAGAGCGGGTCGCTGGCGAAGATCGGCAGGGCGAGCCGCTTCGGCAGCAACGTCTCCCCCAGCCGGTCGCTGCGGACCGGACGCCCCAGCACCAACCGCTTCAACACTTCCACCGCTGAAGCCACAACCCCAGGCTAGGCGGGTTCCGGCGGGCTCACCCGACGTCGCTGGCGCCCCACGGCGCGGCGTCCGCACTGCCTGCGGACCAACGACGCGTTGGTGTGACGCTCGACGGCGCTGCGGCACCACGCGAACCCCGCCGGGGCGGGTGTCCGCTACTTGCGTTCCAGGACGGCTTTGAGGAAGCGCTGGGTTCGCTCGTGCTGCGGGTCCCGGAAGATCGTCGACGGAGGTCCCGACTCAATCACGGCGCCGGAGTCGAACATCAGGACCCGGTCGGAGATCTCCTCGGCGAAGCGCATCTCGTGGGTGACCAGCAGCATCGTCATGGCGGTGGTGTGCGCGAGGTCCCGGATGACGCTGAGCACCTCGCCGATCAGCTCGGGGTCGAGGGCGGAGGTGACCTCGTCGAAGAGCATCACCTTCGGCCGCATCGCCAGGGCGCGGGCGATCGCGACGCGCTGCTGCTGGCCGCCGGAGAGCTGCCCCGGCTTGTGCCCGAGGTGCTTGTCCAGGCCGACCACCTGCAGCAGGTCGACGGCGCGTTGCTCCGCTTCCGCCCGGTTCATCCCCAGCACCTGGATCGGTGAGAGCGTCACGTTGTTCAGCACGGTCATGTGCGGGAACAGGTTGAAGTGCTGGAAGACCATGCCGATCTTGCGCCGCACCGCGGCCTGCTGCCGGGTGTCGGCCGCGGCCGGGCCGGTGCGGCAATCCCACAGCGGCTCGCCGTCGACCTCGATGAGTCCGCTGTCGGGCTGCTCCAACGTCATGAGCAGCCGCAGGATGGTGGTCTTGCCGGAGCCGCTCGGTCCGATGATGGAGACCTTCTCCCCCGCCGTGACGGTGAGATCGAGTTCGCGCAGCACGTGGTTGCTGCCGAAGGACTTCCCCACGCCGGAGAACGAGATCATCGGCTGGTCCTCATCATCTCGGGTGGGCAAGGCGCAGCTCCAATCGTTTGATCAGCTTCGCGGCGGGCAAGCTGACCGCCAGGAACAGCAGCCCGGCGATCGTCAGCGGTTCCAGGTAGCGGTAGCTGCTGGAGCCGATGGCGGTGGCGTGGCTGAGCAGTTCGAAGACCGTGATCGCGGACAGGATCGCGGAGTCCTTGAACATCTGCACCACGTAGTTGCCCAGCGCCGGGATGACGTCGCGAACCGCCTGCGGCAGCACCACGAATCGCCAGCGCTGCAAACTGGAAAGGCTCAGCGCGGTGGCTGCCTCCCACTGCCCGGCGGGCACGCTCTGGATGCCCGCGCGGTAGACCTCGGCGGTGTAGGTGCTGTAGTTGATGCCGATGACGAGGATTCCGGTGACCAGCGGCGAGAACTGCACGCCGAAGTTCGGCAGGACGTAGAAGGCGAAGTACGCCTGCACGAGCAACGGGGTGCCCCGGACGAACAGGATGAAGAAGCCGAAGAGCCGACTCAGCACCGGCACCGCGGAGAACCGCACCACGGCCAGCACCAGGCCGAGCACCAGTGCGATCGCCATGCCGACGAGCGTGACCTGAACCGTCACCCACAGTCCGTCCAAAAGGGACGGAATGATGCTGATCGCGAATGACCAGTCCCAGATCATGATCCGGCCACCCGCCCCGAACGCAACATCCGCCGCAGCAGGGTTTCCCGCAGTTCCGGCCGCGCGGGGTCCATCCGACGTTCGAGCCAGTTGGATCCCAGCGAAAGCACGTACGCCACCACGAAGTACAGCACCAGGATGGTGCCGAACACCGCCGCCGTGGCGCCGGTGGTGGCCCGCACCATCTGCGCCCGGAAGGTCAGGTCGGCCACGGTGACCAGGGAGACCAGCGAGGTGTTCTTCAGCAGGTCGACGAAGACGTTGCCGAACGGTGGGATCATCGCCGGGATCGCCTGCGGCAGGATGACGAACCGCATCCGCTGGTACGGCGTCAGGCTCAGCGCGATGGCGCCTTCGCGCTGACCGCGCGGCAGGGCGCCGATCGCGCCGCGCACGATCTCCGCGCCGTAGGCGCCTTCGTTGAGCCCGAGCGCCAGCACCGCGGCGGCGAACGGCACCAGCTGCACCCCGAAGAACGGCAGGGCGAAGAACAACCAGAACAGCTGGACCAGCATCGATGTGCCGCGGAATACTTCGATGAACACCCCGGCCGGCCAGCGCAGCCAGCGCCGCCGCGACATCCGGCACAGCCCCGCGGTGAAGGCCACCACGACGGTGACCACCATGCCGACCGCGGTGAGCGCGATCGTGATCAGCAGACCGTTCAGCAGCAGCGGCAGGAACGGCAGGATTTGCGACATGCTTGAGGACTCCGTCCGCCCGGCTCAGCCCGCCACGGCGCAGAGCTGGTCGCGGGTGACGCCTCTGGCCGCGTCCGCCGAAAAGCCCCACTTCGAAAGGATCTGGTCGAATTCGGGGCTCGCCTTCAGCGCGCGCAGCTGTTCGTCGTAGGCGTTGACCAGGTCGGTGTCGGTCTTGCGGAAACCGGCACCCGACCCGGTCTGCTGGACGTCCTGGATCGCCGGGGTGATGTCGATGCCGTCGGTCTTCAGCGAGTTCAGCGACAGCGTCGGCAGGAAGAACGCATCGGCCCGGCCCGCCTGCACCGCCTCGATTCCGCTGCGACCGTCGGGGATGTTGACGATCTGGGCCGCCGGTAGGTTCTCGGTCTTCAGCACGCCGTCTTCGAAACCGCCTGGCAGCACTGCGACTTTGACCGCCGGATCGGCCTTGACCGACGCGATGCCGGTCAGGTTCTTCGGGTTGCCCGCGGGTACCGCGAACGACTCGGTTGAGACGATTTCCGGTTCGGAGTACAGGATTTGGCTGCACCGCGACTGCTTCATGAACAGTCCGGCGGCGATGATGTCCCACCGGTTCGCGTTGAGACCGGGGATCATCGACTCGTACGGCGTGACCACGCCCTGGATCTCGGGAACGCCCATCCGCTTCAGCACCGCGGCGACCACGTCCGGTTCCGCCCCGGTCACCGTGCCATCCGGTTTGATCTGCGTGTACGGCGGTTCGTTGGCGATGGCGATGCGGGCGAAGCCCTGCTTCTTGATCTGGTCCAATGTGGATCCCGCAGGTTGCCCGCCGCCGGGTTGGGTGAAGCTGCATCCGGCGAGGCCACCCGCCACCGGCAAGGCCACCGCCGCCGCACCGCCACTGCGGAGCAACTGTCGTCGGGAGATTTCGGTCCTGCGCATCGGTTCTGCCTCCCTAGCGCACATCGCCCATTCGAGTGATGCATTGGGGAGAGACGCTAAGTCGCCCGGTTGAGCCTGTCAATGGAAAGATTGTTGACAATATGTAACTCCCGAATTGGCCCAACCGGCGGTACGAATCCTCGCAAGATGCCGAACCACCAGCGCAAACGCACCAAGTCGCGCGCCGCGGACCGACCGCCGCCCGGCCTGCGCAACCGTCACCCCTACTCCGATCCAGCGAAATCCCCCACCCGCATCGGTCACCGTCGGGTCGTGAGCGGCTCTTACCGGAGTTGCCGCTCACGAGGTCGTCGCCAGCGCCGCGCGGGTCTGACGAGCGATCTCCAGGTCTTCGCGGGCCCGCACCACTGCGGTGCGCACCGCCGCGCCGACGGCGCTGATGTCGGCGTCCCCCGACGCCGCCGCGTTGCGAGTCGGGTCCACCGCCACGCCGACGAACTCCAGGGCTTCGCAGACCGCCGCCCGCACCGGCGGCTGGTGCTCGCCGATGCCGCCGGTGAACACCAGCAGGTCCAGGCCGCCGAGCACCGCCACCATAGCCCCGGCGTGCCGCACCAGGCTGTGCCGGTACACGTCGAAGGCCACCGCCGCATCCGCGTCACCGCCGTCGCGGGCCGCCAGCACATCGCGCAGATCACCGGAGACCCCGGACAGTCCCGCCAGCCCGGAGCGCTTCGACAACACCTCGAACAGTTCCTGCGGCCCAACGCCTTTCGTGATCAGCAACCAGCCGAGCAGCCCCGGATCGACCGTGCCGCTGCGGGTGTTCATGACCAGGCCCTCCTCCGGCGTGAAACCCATCGTCGTGTCCACGCACCGGCCGTCGCGCACCGCCGCCATCGACGCCCCGGCGCCGAGGTGGCAGCACAGCGCCCGCCCCTGCCCCGGCGGCACACCCGCCAACTCGGCCCCGCGCACCACCGCGTAGGAATGCGACAGGCCGTGGAACCCGTACCGGCGCAACGACCACTTCCGGTTCCACTCCCGAGGCAGCGCGTAGGTGGCCGCCGCGGTCGGGAGCCGCGCGTGGAAAGCGGTGTCCACGCACACCACCGACGGCGTGTCCGGCGCGGCATCACGCGCCGCGCGCAGCCCGTCGATCGCGCGCGGCTGGTGCAGCGGGGCGAGCTCGGTCAGCGACGCGAGGTAGGCCAGCACCTCGTCGTCGACCACCCGCGCCGCGACGATCCGGGTGCCGCCGTGCACCACCCGGTGCCCGATGGCATCCGCGCCGTGCTCGTCGAGGAAACCGCGGATCGGCTCGGCCCCGCCCGCCCAGCGCTCCAGGGTCTCGTCGGCGACCGCCGCGTCATCGTCGAGCAGGCCGAGCTTCAGGCTGCTGGAGCCCGCGTTCACCGTCAGCACCCGCATTGCCCCGACCAGGTCCAGTCCCGGATCTCCGGCATGTCCTCGCCGTAGGTCGACACGTACTGCCGGTGCTCGATCAGCTTGGTCTTCAACGACTCCCGCGCGTAGGCCGCGCGCGGCCCCAACCGGGGCACCCGGTCGACGACCGCGATCGCCAGGTCGAATCGGTCGATCTGGTTGAGCACGCACATGTCGAACGGCGTGGTCGTGGTGCCCTCCTCCTTGTAGCCGCGGGCGTGGATGTTGGCGTGGTTGTGCCGCCGGTACGTCAGCCGGTGGATCAGCCAGGGATAGCCGTGGTAGTTGAAGATCACCGGGCGATCGCGGGTGAAGAGGCTGTCGAACTCGGCGTCGGACAAGCCGTGCGGGTGCTCGCGCTCGTCCTGCAACCGCATCAGGTCCACCACGTTGATCACCCGGATGCGCAGGTCGGGGAACTGCTGGCGGAGGATGTCGACGGCGGCCAGCGTCTCCATCGTCGGTACGTCCCCGGCGCAGGCCATCACCACGTCCGGATCGCCGTCCTGGTCGCTGCTGGCCCAGTCCCAGATCCCGATGCCCTTGGTGCAGTGCACGATCGCGGCGTCCATGTCCAGGTACTGCGGCGCGGGCTGCTTTCCGGCTACCACCACGTTGATGTAGTCGCGGCTGCGCAGGCAGTGATCGATCACCGACAGCAGCGTGTTCGCATCCGGCGGCAGGTAAACCCGCACCACCTCGGCCTTCTTGTTCATCACGTGGTCGATGAAACCCGGATCCTGGTGCGAAAAACCGTTGTGGTCCTGCCGCCAGACGTGCGAGGTCAGCAAGTAGTTCAGCGATGCGATCGGCTGGCGCCAGGCCAGTCGGTTGCTCACCTTCAGCCACTTGGCGTGCTGGTTGACCATCGAGTCCACGATGTGCGCGAACGCCTCGTAGCAGGAGAAGAACCCGTGCCGACCGGTGAGCAGGTAGCCCTCCAGCCAGCCCTGGCAGGTGTGCTCGGAGAGGACCTCCATCACCCGGCCGTCGGGGGCCAGCGCGTCGTCGCCCGGTTCGACCTCGGCGTTCCACGCCCGTGCCGTCGCCTCCAGGATCGCGCCCAGCCGGTTGGAGTTGTTCTCATCCGGTGCGAAGACCCGGAAGTTGCGTTCGTCGGCGTTGCGGCGCATCACATCGCGCAGGAACCCGCCGAGCACCCTGGTGGCCTCGCCGAGGGCGGCACCCGGTGCGTCCACCCGCACCGCGTACTCCCGGAAGTCCGGCATCCGCAGCGCGCGCAGCAGACGTCCGCCGTTGGCGTGCGGGTTGGCGCTCATCCGCCGGGTGCCGGAGGGGTTGTGGTCCTTGATCCGCTGCACCGGCGCGCCGCCGGTCTCGAACAGGGCCCCGGGTTCGTAGCTGCGCATCCAGGACTCCAGTTGGCGCAGGTGCTCCGGGTCGTTGCGCGGATCGGAGATCGGCACCTGGTGCGACCGCCAGGAGCCCTCCACCTGCTTGCCGTCGACCTCGACCGGCCCGGTCCAGCCCTTCGGGGTGCGCAGCACGATCATCGGCCACCGCGGGCGCTGCCCCGGTGCAGGCTGCCCCGGTCCAGGATGCGCCGTGCCATCCCGGCGGGCCCGGCGTTGAATAGCGGCGATCTCGTCCAGGCACCGATCCAGCGTCGCGGCGAACAGGTGGTGCATCGGCGCCGGATCCGAACCGGACACCAGGTACGGCTCGTAGCCGAATCCGCGCAGCATGCCCAGCAGTTCGTCCTCCGGGATGCGCGCCAGGACCGCCGGGTTGGCGATCTTGTAGCCGTTGAGGTGCAGGATCGGCAGCACCGCGCCGTCGGTGGCCGGGTTCAGGAACTTGTTGGCGTGCCAACTGGTGGCCAACGGCCCGGTTTCCGCCTCGCCGTCACCGACCACACAGGACACGATCAGGTCGGGATTGTCGAAAGCGGCACCGAAGGCGTGCGACAGCGAGTAGCCGAGTTCGCCGCCTTCGTGGATCGATCCCGGTGTTTCCGGCGCCACGTGGCTGGGGATCCCGCCGGGGAAGGAGAACTGCGTGACCAGGCGGCGCAGCCCGTCGTAATCCTGCGCCACGTCCGGGTAGATCTCGCTGTAGGTGCCTTCCAGCCACGCCGCCGCGACCAGGCCCGGCCCGCCGTGCCCCGGCCCGATCACGTACATCATGTCCAGATCCCGCATCCGAATCGCCCGGTTCAGGTGGGCGTAGACGAAGTTGAGGCCCGGCGTGGTGCCCCAGTGCCCGAGCAGTCGGGGCTTGACGTGCTCGGGGCGCAGCGGTTCCCGCAGCAGCGGGTTGTCCATCAGGTAGATCTGCCCGACGGACAGGTAGTTGGCGGCCCGCCACCACAGTTGCAGGCCGTCCAGTTCTCGCGCGCTCAGGTGCTCGGACACGGCGGGCGTAGTGGTCCACGTGGCCCCGGTGGCCGCACTGGTTTCGCTGGTCATCCCGGCTCCCTCAAGCTCGTCACCTAGCCATTCAGCGTGGTCGGCGACAGCCGGATCGCAACTCGGCGCAGCTGGCCAGCTCGGGACCTCGGCGGCCGTCGGTCCCGGGGCATCCGACGACGGCTCGTCGGTGGCGGCGCGTGCCTCCCAGTTGAGGACCACCCCGCCCGTCTTCTGAGCGTCCAAATCGGATCACTCGATGAGGTTTAGAGGAGGCGGTCGACGGTGATTTCGGCGGCGGAGCGGCTGGCCGCCGCGATGACGTCCAGCGCGGCGACGGCGTCGGCCGGGTCGACCGGCGGTGGGCAGCCGTCGCGCAGCGCGGTGACCACTCCGTCGTAGAACGCCAGGTAGTCGCCCGGTTCGCTGGGCACCCGGCGGACCTCGTCGCCGACGCCCAGCACGCCCCACTGCTCCGCCGGCTCTCGCCCCCAGGCCTCGTCGGGTGGGCGGTGTCCGGCTCGCAGCGCGGCTTCCTGCGGGTCGAGGCCGAACTTGGTGAACGTGGCGGCATCTCCGAGCACGCGGAAGCGCGGGCCCTGCCGCGCGGCGAGCTTGCTCATCCACAGGTGCGAGCGCACTCCGTTGGTGTGGGTGAGTGCGACGAACGAGTCGTCGTCGGCCCGCACGCCCGGCCGTCGGCAGTCGATCTCGGCGTAGACCGCCGCGACCGGTCCGAACAGCTGCACGGCCTGGTCGATCAGGTGACTGCCCAGGTCGTAGAGCACTCCCGCGACGTCTTCGGCGCCGCCGGAATCCCGCCAGGTCGGCTTCGGCGTCGGCGACCACCGCTCGAACCGCGATTCGAAGCGGTGCACCCGGCCCAGCTCACCGGCGTCCAGCAGCCTGCGCACCGTGCGCAGGTCGCCGTCCCACCGGCGGTTCTGGAAAACCGTCAGCATCAGGCCTTTGGCGGCGGCGTGCTCGATCAGCCGCCGACCCTCGATCGCCGTCGGCGTGAACGGCTTGTCCACCACGACCGGCACGCCCGCGTCCAGCGCGGCGGTGGCCAGCTCGGCGTGGGTGCGGTTCGGGGTCGCGATCACCACCAGGTCGAGTTCGCCCGCCAGCAGGGCGTCCACGTCGTCGAGCACGGCGGTGTCGGGATGGTCGGCGCGGACTTGCTGCTGACGCTCGGGATTCGCGGTGACGACCGCCGCCAACCGCATCGAGGGGTGGGCGGCGATCAGCGGCGCGTGGAAGACGGCACCGCCGACGCCGTAGCCGACGAGTCCGACTCGCAGTGCAGAGCTCATGTCCTAATTAGACTCCGTCGGGCGACCGGCACACATCTCGGCATCGCGAAATCGCCAGCCCGCGACGCGCGCCGGACCGACCGGCTAGGCCGAGGCGCGCCGCGACCGGCCGCCTGCCTGGCCGGGCGAGACCAGCCCGGTCTCATAGGCGGTGATCACCAGCTGGGTGCGCGAGTTGAGGTGCAGCTTCTGCATCACGTGGTAGAGGTGCGATTTGACGGTCAGCTCGGCCAACCCGAGGTTGCGGGCGATCTCGGCGTTCGAACCGCCGCGGGCGACCTCCAGCAGCACGTCCAGCTCCCGTTCGGTCAGCGCGCTGAGCTCGCTGCGCGCATCCCGGACGCCGAGCGCGGCGAAGCGCTGCAACAGCCGCTTGGTGACCCGCGGCGACAGCAGCGCATCGCCTTCGGCGACCGTGTGCACGGCCCTGACCAGTTCTTCCGGGGTGGCGTCCTTGAGCAGGAATCCGCTGGCACCGGCCCGCAACGCGGCGTAGACGTACTCGTCGAGGTCGTGCACGGTTAGCATGATCACCGCGGTCTCGCCGTCGGTCTCCGCGACGATCTCGCGGGCCGCCGCGATGCCGTCCTTGCCCGGCATGCGCACGTCCATCAGCACCACGTCGGGGCGACGGCGGCGCACCGCCGCCAGCGCCGCGTCGCCATCGGCGGCTTCGGCCAGCACCCGCAAACCCGGTTCGTTGGACAGCAGCGCGACCAGTCCCGCGCGGATCATCGCTTGGTCATCGGCTACCAGGACGGTCGTGTCGGAAGTTTCCACGCGGCCGGGCCTCCTTGATCCGGGTGGCCCGAATTTCGATTCAGGCCAGGTCCGAATTTTCCGCGCACGGTAGCACGGCTTCAAGGTGAAAACCGTTCATAATTGGGTGCGCCGTCAATGTTCCTCCCAGCAGCGCAACGCGTTCCCGCAGCCCGATCAGCCCGTGTCCCGACGGTTGGGAGACCGTTCGGCCTCCCACCGCGTCCACCCCGTTGATCCGATTGGTCACCTCGATCCGCAACGCGGCAGGTCCGTAGTCCAGCAGCACCCGCGCCCGCCCCGCGCCCGCGTGCTTGAGCACGTTGGTCATGGCCTCCTGCACGATCCGGTACGCCGTCATCTCGACCCCGGAACTGAGTTCGCGGACCTGACCCCGCCGGTCGAGCTTCCACTCCACGTGCGGACCGCGCACCGAAGCGACCAGCGCATCCACCCCGTCCAGGCTGGGCGTCGGCTGCCAGTCCATCGGGTCCCGGCCCGCCGTGCGGTGATCGCGCAGCGCGTTGAGCAGGTTGCGCATCTCCCCCAGCGCGCTCCTGGAACTCTGTTCGAGCTCCTGCAAGGTCTGCCGGGCGTGGTCCTGATCGCGGTCGATCAGCGCCCGCGCCACGCCCGCGCGCAACGCCACCACGGACAGGTTGTGCGACACGATGTCGTGGAACTCGCGGGCGATGCGGGCTCGCTCGATGGCCGCCGCGTCTGCGGCGAGCTGATCGCGCGCCTCGTCGAGCAGGGTCATGGTCTGTTCCAGCTGCGCGGCGCGTCGGCGGCCGATCTGCATCGCGCGCGCCCAGCCGACCACCATCACCAGGTTCACCACCGCGCCGGAGATCCGCAGCAGGCCCTCCACCGGCGACAGCTCGTAAACGATCATCTCGCTGACCGGGTACACCATCGCGATCGTCGCGGCGACCACCGCCGCCCTCAGCGAGCCGCGCACGCAGACCGAGTAGATCGCGACCAGGATCACCAGGTTCAGCCCACCGATGTCCAGCTTGAACACTGTGAGCCCGACGGTGACCGCCAGCTGCGCGAACAGCACCAGCCAGGGCGCCCGCCGCCGCAGCAGCAACAGCGCGGTGGCTGGCACGCTCACCAGCAGCGGCCACCACCAGGCGATCCACGGCGGATGCTCACCGATGGACAGGGCGAAGCCGTGCAGCACCGAAAGCACCACTACGAAGGAGAGATCGCCGAGCACCGCGCGGTGCACGGTGGCCCAAGCCAGCAAGCCCGTCCGCGACTGCGGGACAGCGGCACGACCAAGTGCGTGATCGACCATCGAACCTGCCTAGAGCGTGTCCCAACGGGCTTGTGCGGATCGGCCAGGAGCACCCACCCACGAACCGGCGCCGCGGACACCGGTTTCGGGGTGACCGATGTCCGCAGCGCGCCAACCACCCGTCACCGGCGCGTCGTCGACGACGGGCAGCGAAGATCATGTACCCGCCGCCGACGCACTTCATCCGGCGAAAGTCGTAGCGGCGAACCTACCTGTCGACCACCGACACCGGGCCGGAAAAGGTCAATATCCGCGCGCGACCCACTCGTCGAACTGGGGCCGAACCGCGCCGATCGTGGTGCTCTCGCCGTGCCCGGGCCGAACCTCGGTGGCTTCCGGCAGCGGCAGCAGCCGATCCCGGATCGACGTCACGATCACCCCGAAGTCCGAATAGGACCGGCCGGTCGCACCGGGCCCGCCGGCGAACAGCGTGTCGCCGGTGAACACCACGCCCAGCTCCGGCGAGTAGAGGCAGACCGCGCCCGGCGCGTGGCCGGGCGTGTGCAGCACCTGCAGTCCCGCGCCGCCGACCTCGACCACCTGGCCGTCGGCCAGTTCCTGGTCGGGCTTGCGGTCCGGGTGGGTCAGGTTCCACAGCACCATGTCCTCGGGGTGCAGGAGGATCGGCGCCCCGACCGCGTCGGCCAATTCCGGCGCCTTGCGCACGTGATCGTCGTGGGCGTGGGTGCACAGCACGGCCAGCACCCGGCGGTCCCCGACCAACCCGCGGATCGCGTCGACGTCGTGCGGCGCGTCGATGATCACGCACTCCCGGTCGTCACCGACCACCCACGCGTTGTTGTCCACCGCGAAGGTCTGGCCGTCCAGCGAGAACGTGCCGGATGTGGTCGCGTGATCGATGCGCGGCGTCATCCGAAGGTCACCACCGAACGCAGCACCTCGCCGCGGTGCATCTTCTCGAACGCCTGCTCCACCTGGTCCAGCGCGATCTCCTCGCTGACGAACTTCTCCAGCGGCAGCCGCCCCTGCTGGTAGAGCTCGATCAGCATCGGGAAGTCGCGTTCCGGCAGGCAGTCGCCGTACCAGCTGGACTTGACCGCACCGCCGCGGCCGAAGACGTCCAGCAGCGGCAGCTCCAGCTTCATCTCCGGGGTGGGCACCCCGACCAGCACCACGGTGCCCGCGAGATCGCGCGCGTAGAAGGCCTGCTTGAACGTCTCGGGGCGACCGACCGCATCCACCACCAGATCGGCGCCGAAGCCGTAGGTGAGCTCGCGGATCGCCTCGACGCTGTCGGTCTCGGAGGCGTTGACGGTGTGCGTGGCGCCGAACTGCCGCGCCCACTCCAGCTTCTTCGGGTCGGTGTCGACGGCGATGATCCGGCGGGCCCCGGCCATGCTCGCCCCGGCGATCGCACCGTCACCGACACCACCGCAGCCGAGCACCGCGACGGTGTCCCCCGGTCCGGCGCCGCCGGTGTTGACCGCGGCACCGATCCCGGCCATCACCCCGCAGCCCAGCAACCCGGCCACCGCCGGGCTCGCCGCGGGATCCACCTTCGTGCACTGCCCGGCGTGCACCAGCGTCTTCTCGGCGAAGGCGCCGATGCCCAGCGCGGGCGACAGCGGGGTGCCGTCGAGCGTCATCGGCTGCGCCGCGTTGTGCGTGTTGAAGCAGTACTGCGGCCGACCTCGTTTGCACGCCCGGCACGTGCCGCACACCGCGCGCCAGTTGAGGATCACGAAGTCGCCGGGCTGCACGTCGTGCACGCCCTCGCCGACCGCTTCGACCACACCCGCGGCTTCGTGGCCCAGCAGGAAGGGGTACTCATCGCTGATGCCGCCCTCGCGGTAGTGCAGGTCGGTGTGGCACACACCGCACGCCTGCACCTGCACCACGGCTTCACCTGGCCCCGGATCCGGGACGTTGATGGTCACCACTTCGACCGGTTTTCCCTTCCCGGTCGCCACCACCGCGCGGACGTCGGTCACGAGCACCTCCAACAGATCGTTAGTCGAGAACACCATCGTTATACGCGCGCCTCATCATCAGCAAGGGCGGCATGTCTCGAACACGGAGAGTCACCTTTCGACTACTGTACGATTCCGGTAGAGGGGGAGGACGAGCATGTTCGACACGCGCAATCCACCGGTCCGCGAAATGGACATCGACCGGCCCTGCGCCGCTCGGATCTACGACGCGTTCCTCGGCGGTGGCCACAACTTCGGCATCGAACGGGGCTTCGCGGAAAGTCTCGAACGCGCGCTGCCGGGCATCGCGGACGCCTACCAGGAGAACCGGGCGTTCCTCCGGCGGGTCGTGGAGTACCTGCTCGCGCATGGCGTCCGGCAGTTCCTCGACCTGGGTTCGGGCATTCCAACCATCGGGCAAGTGCACGAGGTGGCGGGGCGCCGGACCCGCGACTTCCGGGTGCTCTACGTGGACAACGAGCCGCTGACCGTCGCGCACAGCAAACCGCTGCTGGCCGATGAACCGCGGGCCGAGATCATCCACGCCGACTGCCGCGACCCGAAGTCGGTCCTGCACGCCCCGGAAGCCCTCGAACTGCTCGACTTCGACGAACCGGTGGGGCTGCTGATGGCGGCCGTGCTGCACTTCATCCCCGACTCCGACGAACCGCTCGCGCTGGTCGACACCTACCGGGACGCGCTGGCGCCCGGCAGTCACCTGGTGGTTTCACACCTGACCGGCAGCCACAACCCGGACGCCATGCGCATCCTGACGCAGCGCTACGCCGACACGGCCGACCCCCTGCACCCCAGGGATGCCGAGCGGATCGAGGAGCTGTTCGGCAATTTCGAAATCCTGCCGCCGGGCACGGTCTACCTGGCGAACTGGCGACCCGAACCCGGCCAACCCACCGCGCAGTGCCGCTACCGGCTGCTCTACGGCGGCGTGGCCCGCAAGCACTGACCGCCGTCAGCGGCGGACGAACAGCAGCAGGATGCCCGCGATGATCGCGGAGATTCCGGCGGCCAGCCAGGCGCCCGCCAGGCCCGCGTGCTCGGCGAAAACACCGAACAGCAGCGGCCCGAGGCTGCCGCCCAGGTAGATGCCGGTCTGGGTGAACGAGGTGGCGCTGGCGACCCGGTCCGGGGCGATCTTGGCGACCGCGAAGTTCAGCAGCCCCGGCCAGGCCCAGCCCGCGCCGAACCCGACCGACACCCCGATCAGGAACACCACCGGCGAGTCCACCGCCATCAACCCGAACCCGATCGAACCGATCAGCAGCATCGCGGTGATCACCCGCACCAGGTTCGGGTTCTTGCGGTCGGCGAGCACACCCGCGCACAACCGGATCGTCAAACCCGACGCCGAGCCCAGCGACAGCACCAACCCGGCCGCCGACGGGCTGAACCCGACCTCGACAGCAGTGGTGGTGACGAAGGCGCCCAGCGCGTTGGCCGCCGCCGAACCCAGGCCGCCGGAGATCGCCAGCAACAGCAACGCACTCCGGCCCGCGTTGCGACCGCTGGACTCGGTGCGGCTGGCCGTGGACCGTTCGGCTTCGGGCAGCCGAGGCACCGCGACGGCGGCGACCAGACCCACCAGCCCGGCGATCACGAACACCCAGCGCCAGCCGATGGTCAGCGCCACCGCGGGTACCGCGACGCCCGCCAGCAGGGTCGCGGCCGGGATCGAGGACTGCTTGACGCCGAAGCCCATGCCCCGGCGGTCCGCCGGGATGCCTTGCGCGATGAGCAGGTTCGATGCGGGCTGAGCCAGCGAGTTCGGCAGTCCGGCCACCCACAGCAGGCCCAGCAACCAGGGCGCGTTGGGCGCGGCGGCCAGGCCGAACAGGCACAGCGCGCTGCCCAGCGCGCCGAGTCGCATGCCCAGCCGGGCGCCGATGCGCTCGACCAGCCAGCCCATCGCGCGGGACGACGCCGACGCGACGCCGAAGAAACCGGCCGCCGCCACGCCCAGCAGCGCAGCACCGAAGCCGAGGTTCTGCTGCAACTGCACGCCGAGTCCGCCGACGAGGAAAACCGGGAACACCCCGACCGTGACAACCGCGGCAACCGACGACAGCACCCGCGGAACCCCGATGGTCCGCGGACGTTGCCCGGCGACAGCCACTGCGGGCATCCGCCCCTCCGATCGGTGTGGTGGTCTTACCAGCGTGGGAACCCGCGGAGTTTTTAGCAACGCTAACGTGACGTACGCCTCTGCCCTGCTCGGCACAACTCCCCGGCTGTAGTACTGCGGGTTGACTCCAAGGCCACCGAGGAGCAATGGTCAACGAAGTTGATCGACAACAGGAGGACAGCGTGGCCGTGGCACCGGGTGCCGGACTTCCCGCATCGCAGATCCCCGACCTGGTGCTGCTGGACGCCGTGGAGCTGTCCTGGCTGATCCGCCGCCGAGAGGTGTCCTGCGTCGAAGTGCTGGAGACCTACCTCGCGCACATCGACCGGTTCAACCCGGCGGTGAACGCGATCGTCTCCCGCGCCGACGAGGCCAAGCTCATCGACCAGGCCCAGCAGCGCGACCGGGAACTCGACCGCGGCGACCACGTGGGCTGGATGCACGGCTTCCCGATCGCGGTGAAGGACCTCGCCGACGCCGACGGGTTCCCCACCACCAAGGGCTCGCCGATCTTCGCCGAGACGATCGCGACGACCGACGAACTGCACGTGCGTCGGATGCGGGAGGCCGGTGCGATCATCATCGGCAAGACCAACGTCCCCGAGTTCGGCCTCGGCTCGCACACCTTCAACTCGGTGTTCGGCACCACGCTCAACGCCTACGACACCACCCGCAGCGCGGGCGGCAGCAGCGGCGGTGCCGCGGCCGCGCTCGCCCTCCGGATGCTGCCGGTCGCCGACGGCAGCGACTTCATGGGATCGCTGCGCAATCCCGCCGCCTGGGGCAACATCGTCTCGCTGCGGCCGAGTTTCGGGCGCATCCCGTCCGAGGGCTTCATCAGCGGACCTTCCGTGGCCGGCCCGATGGGGCGGACGGTGCGCGACGCGGCGATGCTGCTGTCCACCATGGCCGGTCCGGATGCGGGCGCACCGCTGAGCATCGAGCAGGACCCGGAGTTGTTCACCGGCAGCCTGGAGCGCGGCTTCGAGGGCACCCGGATCGGTTGGATCGGCGACTTCGACGGATACCTGGCGACCGAGCCGGGCGTGCTGGCGCGGTGCGCCGATTCCTTCGCATCCTTCGCCGAGATCGGCTGCTCGGTCGAGCCGGTGGCGCAGCGGCTGCCCGTCGAGCAGGCGTGGGAGACCTTCCTGCTGTGGCGGTCCTGGACGGTTGGGCGCAACTACGCCGACCTGCACGCCGACCCGGCGACCCGCGCGCTGCTCAAACCCGAGCTGATCTTCGAGATCGAGGGCTACCAGCGGCTCACCGCGGCGGACATCTCGCGCGCCCTCGACGGCCGCGACGCGTGGTACGCCGCGGTGTCCCGGCTGTTCGACGACTACGACTTCCTGCTGGCGCCGAGCGCGCAGGTGTTCCCGTTCGACGCGGACCAGCGCTGGCCGCGGCAGATCGACGGCCATCCGATGGACACCTACCACCGGTGGATGGAGACGGTCGCCCCCTGGACCCTGTCCGGACTCCCGATCGCCAACCTACCGGTCGGTTTCAACGACGCGGGACTACCGATGGGCGTCCAGCTGATCGGCCCGAACCACGCGGAATGGCCGCTGCTGCAACTGGCGCACGCCTACGAACGCGCCACCGACTGGACCCACCGGGTCCTCCCACCCCTGCTGCGCTGAAAACGGCGAGAGCCCCGATCGCCCGAGAGGTCGCGCGGATCGGCGCGGATGCCGCTTGGGTCGTGAGCGGTTGTTCCGGCAAGAACCGGGATTTCCACTCACGATCACCGAGCCGGGCCAACGGGACTCTCGCCTTGGGGCGGGGTGAATCAGCTGCGGAAGGCTGATAGGCCGGTCAGGGCCTGGCCGATGGTGAGGGCGTGCATTTCGCTGGTGCCCTCGTAGGTCAGCACCGACTCCAGGTTCGTCATGTGCCGGATCACCGGATATTCCAGCGAAATCCCGTTGGCGCCCAGGATGGTGCGGGCGGTGCGGGCGACCTCCAGCGCCCCGCGCACGTTGTCGAGCTTGCCGAAGCTCACCTGCTGCGGGATGAGCTGACCGGCGTCCTTGCGCTTGCCGAGGTGCAGCGCCAGCAACCGTCCATTTTGGACCCGGACCGCCATGTCGGCGAGCTTGCTCTGGGTCAGCTGGAAACCACCGATCGGCCGACCGAACTGCTCACGGGTCTTCGCGTAGTCCAACGCCGCCTCCAGGCAGCTGCGCGCGGCGCCGACCGCACCCCACACGATGCCGTAGCGCGCCTCGTTGAGGCAGGACAGCGGCCCGCGCAGCCCGGTGACCTCCGGTAGCACCGCATCGGCGGGCAGCCGGACGTCGTCGAGCACCAGCTCGCTGGTCACCGAGGCCCGCAGCGACAGCTTGTGCTTGATCTCCGGCGCCGAGAAGCCCGGCGTGCTGGTCGGGACGACGAAACCCCGCACCCCTTCGTCGGTCTGCGCCCAAACCACCGCGACCGACGCGACCGATCCGTTGGTGATCCACATCTTGCGCCCATTAAGCACCCAGTCGGAGCCGTCGCGGCGCGCGGCGGTGCGCATCGAGGCCGGGTCGGAGCCGTGGTCGGGCTCGGTCAGCCCGAAGCAGCCGATCGCCTCACCCGCGGCCAGCTGCGGCAGCCAGTGCTGCTTCTGCTCTTCCGAACCCCAGCGCCAGATGGCGAACATCGCCAGCGATCCCTGCACCGAGACCAGCGAACGCAGCCCGGAATCGCACGCCTCCAGTTCCTCGCAAGCGATCCCGTAGTCCACAGCGGACAGTCCGGCGCAGCCGTAGCCCGCCAGGTGCATGCCGAGCACGCCGAGCTTGCCCAGCTCCCGGGCCAGTTCCCGGGCCTGCGGGAACTCGCCGCGTTCGAACCACTCCGCGACATGCGGCTGCACGTGGTCCCGGCACAGCGCGCGCACGCTGTCGCGGATCGCGAGCTGCTCCGGGCTGAATTCGGCGTCGATCCCCAGTGGATCACGCGGGTCGAACGCGGGTCGTTTCGCACTGGCACCCATCACGAATTCCTCCTTGCCACGATGGGGGAAAGCTGTCGCTCGGCATCCTCCAGCCAGGCGAGGACCTCCTTGGTGTGCTCACCGAGCCTGGGCGGCGGTGTCACCTCGGCGCTGCCGTGCCCGGAGAAGTCGATGGGCGTGCGCACCTGCATGGCCGCGCCGTCGCCGGGATCGACCATCGGCCGCAGGCCCAGCGACTCGGCGTAGTGCACCGCCCGAGAGAGGTCGTTGACCTGGCCGCACGCGATGCCGATGCCCTGCAGGCGCTGCTGCCAGTCCGCCGCGGTCCGCGCGCCGAGCACGTTCTCCAACTGCCGCACCAGTTCTTCGCGGTTGGCGACCCGCTGGGCGTTCGTCGCGAACCGCGGATCGTCGGCCAACGTGACCAGCCCGAGCGCCTCACCGAGCTTGCGGAACTGCCCGTCGTTGCCGATCGCGACGGCCAGGAAGGCGTCCTCGCAGCGCAGTGCCTCGTACGGCGCGATGCTCGGATGCCGGTTGCCCATCCGCTGCGGCGCGATACCGGTGGTCAGCAGGCTGCTCATCTGGTTGACCAGCGACGCCAACAGGCTGGACAGCAGGTTCACCTCGACGTGCTGCCCGAAACCGGTGAGTTCGCGGTGCCGCAGCGCGGCCATGATGCCCAGCGCCGCATCCTTGCCGGTGAGCACGTCCACCACGGCGACCCCGACCTTCATCGGCGGACCGTCCGGCTCACCGGTGATGCTCATCAGCCCGCCGAGCGCCTGCACTACGAAGTCGTAGCCGGGCAGGTGGGCGCCGTCCTTGCTGCCGAACCCGGAGATCGACGTGTAGATCAGCCGCGGGTTGATCTCCCGCGCGCTCTCGTAGTCCAGGCCGTAGCGGGCCAGCGAGCCGTGCTTGAAGTTCTCCACCAGGACGTCGGCCCGGCGGATCAGCTCGCGGGCCGACTCCTGGTCCTGCGGATCACCGAGGTCGAGGGTGATGCTGCGTTTGCCCCGGTTGACCGACTCGAAGTAGGAGGAGCTGTGCTCGGTCCACGGCGGACCCCAGGAGCGCGTGTCGTCCCCGCTCCCGGGCCGTTCCACCTTGATCACAGTCGCACCGAGATCGGCCAACAGCATGGTCGCGTAGGGACCCGCCAGCACCCGGCTGAAGTCCGCGACGACCACGCCGTCCATCGGCAGCGTCTGCATGCACCCAACCCTCCTGCCCCAGCGAGTCGGCGCAGCTGAGCAGCCCAGCGCTCGACCAGCCAGTGGCTTGCGTCACCCTGAAGTTGGATCCAATATACAGTTGTTCGGGCAACGGTCAAGACGCCGGAGAACCGCGAGCACTGGAGAGCCGGGCATGCGAAGACCACCCACCACCCAGGAATTCGTCCTCGACGAACTCCGCAAGTCCATCGTGTCCGGCGAGCTGGCGCCGGGCCAGCCGATCCGGCAGGACACCATCGCCGGGCGCCTGGGCGTGAGCCGTGTTCCGCTGCGCGAGGCGTTGAAGACGCTGGAGGCCGAGGGACAGGTGATCTACCAGCCGCATCGCGGCTACTCGGTGGCCGAGCTGTCGCTGAGCGATCTGCTGGAGGTCTACCGGATGCGCGAGCTGCTGGAGTCGGAGGCCGCCAGGGTGGCCATCGGGCGGTTCACCGACGCCGACCTGACCCGCATCACCGAGGCCCAGCTCGACGTCGAGAAGGCCGCCGACGGCGGTGATCTGGTCGCCATGATCGCGGCCAACCGGCGCTTCCACTTCGCGCTGCTGGAGCCGTCCGGGATGCCGCGCCTGCTGCGCATCTTGCGCACGCTCTGGGACGCCACCGACGCCTATCGCGCGGTGTACTACAACTCGGACGCCAACCGCGAGCGCGTTCGCCGCGAACACGACGCGATCGTCGCCGCCGCGGCGGATCACCGGGCCGAGGAGCTGGTCCGACTGCTCGACGAGCACCGGCGACACGCCGTGGACGCACTACGCGGCACCATCACGTCCGAATAGGACTGATCAGACCGCGAGCAGGGCGGCTGCGGTGTTGCGCGCCTGCTGCGCGGCGCCGGTGATGTCGGCCGAGGCCGCCACCGTCGCGCCCTCGTAGAGCAGCAGGGCGCTGTCGGCGAAGTCCGCCGCGTTGCCGACCCCCGCCGCTGCGGCGAGCTGTTCGAAGTACTCGCGCATCCACCGCTTCTGCCCGATGATCACCGCACGGGCGGGGTGCTCCGACTCCGGTATTTCCGCCAGGGCGTTGACGAATCCGCAGCCCCGGAAGTCCTCGCGGTCCATCCACGCTTCGAGCGCGTCGAAGACGGCCAGCAGTTCCTCCCGCGGCGAGGTCGCGTGCTCGGCGATCCACCGCAGCAGCCACACCCGCCAGCGCTGGTCCCGTTCGGTCAGGTACGCGGTGACGAGCTGGTCCTTCGAACCGAAGCACGCGTAAAGGGTCTTCTTCGTCACTCCTGCCTCGGCGGCGATCGCCTCGACGCCCACGGCGTGGATGCCCTGCCGGTAGAACAGGTCGGCCGCCACGTCGAGCACCCGCCGCCCGGCGGGTGTCAGCCTCTCCAACAGCTCTGCGGTTCGTCCCATGCATCGAGTATACCGACCGGTGGGTTGACACGATCCAAACTGCGTGTTTCCGTGGTAATCATACCGGTCGGTATACATAAGATCAGAGACCCAGAACGGAGCGGTTCCCAATGCGTGCAGTGCTGCTCACCGGCTTCGGCGGACCGGAGAAGCTGGAGTACCGGGAAGACGTGCCCGAGCCGCAGGCCGGGCCCGACGAAGTCCGGATCCGGGTCGCCGCGACGGCGATCAACAACACCGACATCTGGACCCGCGAGGGCGCCTACGGCTCCCCCGAGGACCCGGCGGCGAGCGCGGGCTGGCGGCGGGAGCCGCTGGAATTCCCCCGCATCCAGGGCGCCGACGTGGTCGGCCGCATCGACCAGGTCGGCGCGGGCGTGCCCGAATCCCGGCTCGGCGAGCGGGTGATCGTCGACCCGATGCTCTACACCGGCGGCGAACGCGAACTGGTCGACACGGAGTACCTGGGCAGCGAACGAGATGGCGGCTTCGCCGAGTTCACCACCGTGCCTGCGCGCAACGCCCACCCGATCGACAGCCCGCTCAGCGATGCGGAGTTGGCGACCTTCCCCACCGCCTACGCGACCGCCATGCGCATGCTGAACCGGGCAGCGGTCCGCGACGGCGAGACCGTCGTGGTCACCGGCGCATCCGGCGGGGTCGGCTCCGCGCTGATCCAGCTCGCGGCGCTGCGCGGGGCCCGGGTCGTGGCGGTCACCAGCGCGGCGAAGCGCGAGCGCGCGCTGCAACTGGGTGCGCATGCGACGGTGGACCGCCGCTGCGACGACCTGGCCGCGGCGGTGCGAGCGCTGGTCGGCCCCGTCGACGTCGTGGCCGACGTCGTAGCTGGTCCGAGTTTCCCGGCGCTGTTGCGGATGTTGGGTCCGCTGGGTCGCTACGTCGTCGCGGGTGGGATCGCCGGTCCGCTGGTGGAGGCGGATCTGCGCACGATCTACCTCCGACAGCTGCGGCTGGTCGGTTCGTCCTTCGGCTCCCACGACGACTTCGCCCAACTCCTGCTGCACATCGCGCGCGGCGAGCTGGCGCCGCTGCTGGCCGAAACACATCCGCTGCACGAACTTCCCGAGGCGCAGAAGACATTCGTCGCCAAGGACTTCTTCGGCAAGATCGTCATCACCGTGGAGGACAGCGCATGATTCTGGACCGGGGAATGATCCTGGACCGGGACATGATCGTCGACGGAGTTCGGCTGGCCTACCGGCAAACCACCGGACGCACCGGCGAAACGCTCGTGCTCCTGCACGGAACGCCGTCGCACTCCTACATCTGGCGTGCGGTGATCCCCGCCCTCGAAGCCGCCGGGCACGGCGTGCTGGCCTACGACCTGCTCGGCTACGGTGCCTCCGAACGCCCGCTGAACCGCGACACGTCGGTCACCGCCCAAGCCGATCTGCTGGAAGAAGTGCTGGCACAGCGGGAAATCGCGCGCTGCACGCTGATCGCGCACGACATCGGCGGGGCGGTGGCGCAGATCTTCGCCACCCGACACCCGAACCGGCTCGAACGCCTGATGCTGATCGACTCGGTCAGCTACGACTCCTGGCCCTCGGCCACCTGGCAGCAGATCATCCGCGACCACCTCGACGACTACAGCGCCATGCCGCAACCCGATTTCGAGGCGATGCTGACCCGCCAACTGACCATGACGGTCACCGATCCGACCCGGATGTCCGGCGAAACCCTCGAAGCCTACTTGGCGCCGCACCGGACGGCCCTGGGACGAGCCTCGTTCTTCGAACACCAAGTCCGCCACTACGACTCAACACCAACGCAACGAACAGCACCGCTGCTGAAAACCCTGACCGTGCCAACCCGAATCGTCTGGGGCGCCGAAGACCGCTGGCAACCGGTCAGCTACGCGAAACGCCTAGCCGCCGACATCCCCGCAGCCCACCTGACCATCATCCCCAACGCGGGCCACTTCCCCATGGAAGACAACCCAACCCGGATCATCACCGAAATCCAAACCCTGATCGGATGAAGAGTGAAGGGCACCTTCGACCGGCTTACTCGGTCAAAGGTGCCCTTCACTCAGCACTCGAACGCGCTCAGTAGGTGTAGAAGCCTTTGCCGGATTTCTTGCCCTTCATGTCTGCGTCGAGCATTCGCTGCAGCAGTGGTGGGGCGGCGTAGGTCGGTTCGGCGTACTCGGCGTACATCGAGTCCGCGATGGCCTTCAGGGTGTCCAGGCCGATCAGGTCGGACAGCCGCAGCGGACCCATCGGGTGGGCGCAGCCAAGGACCATGCCGTTGTCGATGTCCTCGGCGGTGGCGAAGCCGCCCTCCAGCATCCGGATCGCCGACAGCAAGTACGGCACCAGCAGCGCGTTGACGATGAAACCCGACCGGTCCTTCGCCAGGATGGTCTGCTTGCCCAGCTGCTCGGTGGCGAACGCCCCGGCCCGCTGCACCGTCTCCTCAGCGGTCAGCAGCGACGGCACCAGCTCGACGAGCCCCAACACCGGGACCGGGTTGAAGAAGTGCACGCCGAGCACCTGCTTCGGGCGCTTGGTGGCACCGGCGAGCTTGGCGATCGGGATGGATGAGGTGTTCGACGCCAGGATCGCGTCCGGATCGGTCACCAGCTTGTCCAGTTCGGCGAACAGCTTGAGCTTCAGCCCTTCGTCCTCGGCGATCGCCTCGATGACCATCTCCCGGTCGTCGAGGTCGGCCAGCGTCGTGGTGAAGTGCAGCCGGGACTGCGCCTCGTCTCGATCGGCCTCGCTGATCTTGCCGTCCTGCACCGCGCGGTTGAGCGATTTCCACAGCTTGCTGCGACCGGCCCGGGCAGCCTTGTCGTCGACCTCGCACACGATCACGTCGATCCCGCCTCGGGCGCTGACCTCGGCGATGCCGCCCCCCATCTGCCCGCCGCCGACGACTCCCAAGCGTTCGATCATCGTCACCACACCGAACCTTTCCGCTTCCGGCTACGCCACCGCGTGATCATCCGGCCAGATCATGCCAAAAACAGCGGTTACCGACCGGTAGACAGTGTGCCAGGACACGTCGATCACGCGGCAGAGCGCAAACGGGTCACCACGGTGGGGAGCCGGGCCGAACACCCCAGGGCCCGGCTCCACCCGGCCAGATCCTCCGATCCAGCCCTGACCCCCGAAGTTCGTTCAGATTACCGCACGATCCGTGCACGACCGCATGCGCTCCGCAGTCAGTCCGGCTGGCAGGTCGGGCACCACAGGGTGCTGCGCCCACCGACTCTGCTCCGGCGCAGCGCCGTCGAACACCGAGGACAGCGCCGGTCCGGTTCGTCGCGGTGTCCGGTCAGCCAGGACGCCCCGTCCGGAATCCGGCCCGCGCGAACGGCCGTCCGCAACATCGTGCGCATCTCCCGGTGCAGTTGACCGAGTTCCTCGGAGGTCAGCTCCGTGGTGGCCCGGTTCGGCTGAATCCGGGCCCGCCAGAGGATTTCGTCGGTGCTGATGTTGCCGAGTCCAGCTAGGACGGACTGATCCATCAGGGCTGGTTTGAGGCGACGGCGGGTGCGGGTGAGCCGTTCACCGAACTCGGCGGCCTCGATCCGCTCCGCATCCGGGCCGAGTTCGGCCAGCAGGCCGTCCACTTCCGCCAGCTCCCGCGCGAGGTGGATGCCGGTCAGCTTCCGCATGTCCCGGTAGCGGAGTTCGCCGATGGTGAAGTCGAACACGACCCGGTCGTGCTGGTGCAGCTCGGCGTCGTGCGGACACCACTGGAGGTTGCCGGTCATCCCGAAGTGCAGCAGCACCCACGGCAGCGAAGCCGGGGCGTTCGCCGCGCCCGCGGTCGGGATCAGCAGCCACTTGCCGTGCCGTCGCGGCTCGGCGAAGTACCGGCGCCGCAACGCGCGTTGGAACGAATCGCTGGTAATACCGCGCAGCACTTGCGCGTCGTGCACGCGCACGTCGCGCACCTGGTGGTTCGTCGCCCGCTGCGCGACTCGGCGGAACCCTTCGACATCCGGTAGTTCGGGCATACCTCCCGGCTACCCGCCGACACGCCCGCTTACCGCCGGTGCCCGGCGTGGCGGGTGCTCGACAATCGTCAACCATGAGCGAGAGCGTTACGCCGTTGCGCCGCCGGATGGTCGCGCGCAACCCGGCCGAGGACCACCGGGTGGCCACGCCGTTGGAGCTGCTGTTCGACCTGTGCTTCGTCGCGGCGGTCTACCTGCTGACCATCGGTCCCCTGCACTCCCGGATGGCCGATGCGGGTGTTGCGACCGCGGCGACGACGGTCGTGGGCGCGGTGCTGCTGGTGCTGACGGCGCTGCTGGCGGATCTGCTCACCATCTCGGTCACCGTGCTGGTGATGGGAATCCTGATGGCCCTGCTGCTGTCCACCGGACTCGCCATCCAGCACGGCCGTCAATCCCGAGAGTCGATCGAGCCCGTCTCGTCCTGATACCCGGGCCGCCGCAGGTGCTCCGGGGTCTCACGAGGGCAGTTCCGAAGTGGATCCACGAGACGGCACCACGGGCGAAACGTGCTCAAGGCAGGCGTCGAAATCGGGGTCAGTGCATCGGGACCCGCGCTGCTTGGGCGGCGTCGGTGAGTTCCTGGCGGGCCTTGGCGTAGCCGAGGGAGCTGGGTTGGCTGGACAGCAGCGCCACCACGAAGCGCTGCGACTGCTGGTCGGTGATCCCGGCGCTGTGCAACGTGATCTTGCCCTGCTGGCAGCACATCCAGCCCGACTTGATCGCGCCCGACGGGAGCACCCGCAGTCCGAAGGCCTGGTTGAAGCCGTCAGTCGCCCGGACCGGTCCCGCGGCGAGGCTCGCCACGATGAAATCCCGGTCCTCGGCCGGTAACTCGGTCAGCACGTAGTCGTAGAGCCGGACGATGTCGCGTGCCGACACCAGGGTTTCGCCCCACCGCGAGGTGTTCCGCGGTGCTCGGGTGTCCTCCAGTCCGGCCTGGCCCGCGACCCTGGAGATCGCGCCCGGACCGTCGAAGGTGCTCCACAGCGCGTTCATGGCCTCGTCGTCGCTCGGCCCGAGCGCCCGGCTGATCCAGTCCCGGACCTTGTCGGTCACCCGCAGCCCGGTGTGCGCGCGCTGCAACACGTCCACCGCGACGATGAGTTTGGACAACGAGGCCGAATACATCGGCCGGGACGCCTCGTGGCCGAGCGCGAGCTCACCGGTGGCCCGGTCGAGCACGGCGACACCGATGGTCGTCCTGCGGTGGTCCTCCGCCCAGTGCTCCACCGCGGTGACCATCGCGGTGGCCTGCCCGGTCGGTGCCGGATTCGGGACCGGTGCCGCCGCGGCCGACTGCGGTGCCGCGGTCGCCGTCTGCGCGGCCCCGGTCGAATCGGTTCGCACCGTCACGGCAGCTGGTTGCGCGCAACCGGTCAGCACCACCGAGGCGGCGACACCCACCAGCGCGAGTCGCCCAGCCGCCGCACACCGACGTGGCGGCTGGCCCGACTCCGCTTTCCGGTCGAACACCCCCACCCCGTTCGCCGCACCCGTCGGCCCCTCTTCGACCGCTGCTACCCGCGAATGGTTGCGACCAAACCGGTACCGGACACCACGATGGTGTGCATACCCTTTGGGTCCCGAGTCCTTGGAGGAGCCAGCATGCGAGAAGGCGACACGGTGGCGGACTTCGTGCTGCCGGACCAGCACGGCACCGAGCGCAAGCTGTCCGAGCTGCTCTCCGGCGGTCCGGTGGTGCTGTTCTTCTACCCCGCGGCGATGACCAGCGGGTGCACCGCGGAAGCCTGCCACTTCCGCGACCTGGCCGCGGAGTTCGCGGAGGTCGGGGCCCAGCCGGTCGGCATCAGTGCGGATCCGGTGGCCAAGCAGCGGAAGTTCGCCGATGCGCACGACTTCTCCTTCCCGCTGTTGTCCGACTTCGAAGGCATGGTCGCACGCCAGTTCGGTGTGAAGCGGCGTTTTGGTCCCATTCCCGTCAAACGACACACGTTCGTCATCGACCAACAACGACGGCTACTCGCGGTGATCCGCAACGAGTTCCGGATGGCCGCGCACGCGGACACCGCACTCGACGCGCTCCGCCAGACCTCATGAGCGCAGCGCCAACCCGCACGATCGGGGAAAGGTGAAGGGCACCTTCCACCAAGTAAATTGGTAAAAGGTGCCCTTCACCTGTCGCGGAGTTACGCGGGTGGGTTTTCGCAGGTTGGGTTCAGGAGTTTTTGCACTTCCGGGCTGTCCACATTGTCCCTGGTGATCAGCAGGGAGCCGGTGTCGGTGTTGGGCAGCGGCTCGGCCGAGCCGCGGATCTTGGTCACCGCCGCGTTGACCGAGGCGAAGCCCATCTTGAACGGGTTCTGCGCGATCAACCCGGTGATCACCCCGTCGCGCAACGCCTGAATCTCACCCTCCGAGGTGTCCCAGCCGATGACCTTCACCTGACCGACCTTTCCCGCCTGCCGCACCGCCTCGGCCGCACCGAGCACGCTGGGCTCGTTGGCCGCGTAGATGCCGTTGAGGTCCGGGTTCGCGGTCAGGATGTCCTGGGTGACCTGCAGGGCCCGGTTGTAGTCGCTGCCGCTGGACTGCTGCGCGACCAGCTGCAACCCGGGGTGCTTGGCCATCCCCCGCTTGAAGCCCTCGGCGCGGGTCTCGTTGGTGCTGGTGCCGGGCTGGAACTCGATGAAGGCCACCTTGCCCTGGCCGCCGAGCTGCTGCGCGAGCACATCGGTGGCCTGTTCGGCCGCGACGACGTTGTTCGTCGCGAACACCGGCACGTCCGGCGGCTGCGGGTTGGTGCCGGAGTCCATGTTGACCACCGTGGTGCCCTGGGCCTGCGCGGACTTGGTGACGTCGGCCAGCGCCCTGGCATCCGTGGCGGCGTACACCAGGCCGCTGATGTCGCCCTGCGACAGCAGGTTCTGCAGCAGGCTCTGCTGACCGCTGACGTCGCTTTCGGCGTGCACCCCGTCCCAGTGGACGGTCACATCCTGCTGCCTGGATCCGGCGCATTCGGCGCCGACCCGCACCTGCTCCCAGAAGTCGAACCCGATCGCCTTCGGCACCACGGCGAGCCTGATCGGCCCGCCCTGCTGGCCGCCGCCGCCGGTCTGCTCGCGCACCCCGACGCTGCACCCGGCAACGGCCACCGAAAGCAGCACGCACGTAGCGGTAAGTAACTTCTTCATCGCCGAGCTCCCTTGCTCATCGCGGGTTTGCTATCCGGCGTCGCCGCCGAGCTTGCGCCGTTGGTAGCGGTCCCACCAGACCGCCAGCCAGATGATCACGCCGATCAGCACGTTCTGGTAGAAGTCGTTGATGTTCAGCTGAACCGCGCCGTTGCGGATGACCGCGACCAGGAAGGCCCCGATCAGCGAGCCCCACACGGTGCCCCGACCACCGAAGAGGCTCGCGCCGCCGATGACCACCGCGGCGATCACGTCCAGTTCCAGGCCTTCGCCGAAGTTCGGCTGTCCGGAGTAGATCCGGGACGACGCGATCATGCCGCCGAGTCCGGCCAGCGCCCCGGAGAGCACGTACACCGAGGTGGTGTAGCGCCGAACCGGCACGCCGGAGAGCCGCGCGGCCTCCATGTTGGACCCCATCACGTACGCGTAGCGGCCGAGTCGGGTTCGGGTCAGCACCACGTGCCCGATCACCGCGACGATGATGATCAGCAGCACCGGGATCGGCACCGCGCCGATGACGCCCTGGCCGAGCAGCCGGAACGACTCCGGCGCGCCGAACACCGCGACCGCACCGGTGGCGATGAGCACCAGGCCGCGGGCGACGCTGAGCATCCCGAGCGTGGCGATGAACGGCGGCAGGCCGACCACCGACACCAGCAGCCCGTTGACCAGCCCCGCCACCGCACCGATCACGATGCCGCCGAGGATGCCGATCAGCGGGTTGAAGCCGAACTGGGCCATCAGCAGCACGCCGAGCACGCCGGAGAGCGCCGCCACCGAACCCACCGACAGGTCGATGCCGCCGGTGATGATCACCAGCGTCACGCCGACCGCCATCACCGCGTTCACCGAGGTCTGCGAGCCCAGGTTGAACAGGTTGTCCGCGGTGAGGAACGACGGCGCGATGATCGACAGCACGATGAAGACGACGATCAGCGCACCGGCCGCGGCGACCTGCGAAACCGCCCCGGAAAGCCGGTCCCCCAGCCTGCCCAGCAGGCCGCGGTCCCCATTGGACGGTGCCTTGATCTGCTCAGTCATTGTTGCCCTTCGCTCCGGTGGCGAGCGCGACGACGCGTTCCTCGGAGAACTCCGCGCGCCGGACCTCGCCGGTGATCCGACCACCGCGCATGACCAGGATCCGATCGCACATGTTCAGCAGTTCCGGCAGGTAGCTGGAGATGAACACCACCGCTTTGCCCCGCGCGGCAAGGGAATCCATCTGCTGGAACATCTCCGACTTGGCCCCGACGTCCATGCCGCGGCCGGGTTCGTCGAAGAACAGCACCTCGGCGCCGGTTTCCAGCCATCGCGCCAGGACGACCTTCTGCTGGTTGCCGCCGGAGAGCGTGCGCACCGGCCGCCCCACCCAGGGCACCCGGATCCGCAGGCTGTCGCGCTCCCGCTCGGCGACGCGCCGCTCGGTGGCGAGGTCGATCAGCCCGGCGCGCATCGGCAGCTTGGCCATCGTGATGTTCTTGTCCACCCCCAGTTGCAGGGCAAGTCCATCGGTTTTCCGGCTCTCGGTGAGGTATCCGATGCCAGCCGCGATCGCATCGGAGGGTCCTCGGATGCGCAATCGCTTGCCGTCCAAGGTGATCGTGCCCGCATCCGGCAGTTCCGCGCCGAACACCGCGCGCGCCAGCTCGGTGCGCCCGGCTCCCACCAGCCCGGCCAGCCCGACGATTTCACCCGCGCGGACCTCGAAGGACACGTCGCGCACCGCGTCGGCACGGCTGATCCCGTCGACCCGCAGCCGCACCGCGCCGGGCTCGCTGTGCGTTCGGGGGTAGAGGTTGGCGACGTCGCGGCCGACCATCAGCTGCACCAGTCGCGCCTCGTCGAGTTCGGTCACGGGCCGGGTGGCGACCACCGCGCCGTCGCGCATCACGGTCACCCGATCGCCGATCTCGAAGATCTCGTCCAGCCGGTGCGAGATGTAGAGCACCGCGATGCCCTTGGCGGTCAGCTCGCGGACGATGCCGAACAGCTCCGCGGTCTCCCGCTCGGTCAGGCTTGCCGTGGGCTCGTCCAGGATGAGCACTTTCGCCTGCACCGCCAGGGCTTTCGCGATTTCCAGGCGCTGCTGCTCCGCAGTGGACAGCAGCGCCACCCGCCGTCCCGGATCGATGTCCAGGCCGACGTGGGCGAGCAGTTCTCGCGCGGCGCGGCGCTCCTCGGCCCGGGAGATCCACCCGCCGCGGCCGGGTTCGTGCCCGATGAACAGGTTTTCGGCCACCGAGAGATCCGGTGCCAGCGCGAACTCCTGGTGCACCATCGAGATGCCGAGCCGACGGGCCGCGCCCGGCCCCTGGTAGCTGACCGGGACGCCGTCCAGCTCGATGGTTCCGCTGCTGGGCTGTTCGATCTGGGCGATCAGCTTCATCAGCGTCGACTTGCCGGCCCCGTTCTCCCCGGCGAACACGTGCACCTCGCCGGGCGGGACGGCGAGCGTCACGTCGGCGACCGCGAGGACACCGGGAAACCGCTTGCCGACGCCGTGCAGCGCCACGGCGGGACGGGTCTGATCGGTGGACGTCACGCAGTGCCTCCCCTCGATCCGCGGTGATCGTTCCCTCCAGCTGGCAGTGCGCCGGATCATACCCACATCACCCATTCGGAGAAAGGGTTGGAACGAAGCCAAGTATTCGATTACCGGCAGCTAGGCCGCCGGTCGGCTCCGGCGAACCGGCACACGCGGATCCGGCGGGTCCGTAAGCTCGGTGGGGATCACAACCGCGATCTTCGAGACAGGAGGCTGAGGATCTGTGCAGCCGTTGTTGGGCAGCGACCCGAGCCGGATCGGTGACTACCGGTTGCTCGCCCGGCTGGGCCGTGGCGCGATGGGCGGTGTCTACCTCGGTCGCTCGCGCGGCGGCCGGGTGGTGGCGGTCAAGGTCATCCGTCCCGATCTCGCCGAGGATGCGGAGTTCCGGGAGCGGTTCCGCCGCGAGGCGCTGGCGGCCCGATCGGTGGGCGGGTTCTGGACCGCTGCGGTGGTGCACGCCGACCCGGACGCCGAGCAGCCGTGGCTGGCGACCGAGTACGTGCCCGGTCCGACGCTGCACCAGGCGGTGGTGGACCACGGCCCGCTGCCGGAGGCCACGGTGCGCAGCCTGGCCGCCGGACTCGCCGAGGCACTGATCGCGATCCACCGCGCCAACCTGGTGCACCGGGACCTGAAACCGGCCAACGTGCTGCTCGGCCCCGACGGCCCGCGGGTCATCGACTTCGGCATCTCCCGCGCGATGACCGGCAAATCCCTGACCGCGACCGGAATGTTCCTGGGCACTCCCGGTTTCTTCTCCCCGGAGCAGACCCTCGGCACCGAGATCGGCCCGCCCAGCGATGTCTTCTCGCTCGGCGCGATGCTGGTTTTCGCCGCCACCGGTACCGGGCCGTTCGGCGAGGAGAGCACGGCGGCCCTGCTGTACCGGGTGGCGCACGCCGAGCCGGATCTGTTGCGGGTGCCCGCCGGGCTTCGCCCGCTGCTGGCGGCCTGCCTGGCGAAGAACCCGGCGGCCCGGCCCACGCCCAGCGCGATGCTGGACCAGCTCGGCGAGTCCAGCCCGCAGGGCAGCCAGTGGTTGCCGCCCGCCATCACCGATGTGATCGCCCAGCACGCCACGCAGTTGCAGCAGACGGCCAACGCGGCGCTGCCCGACACCCCGCCGCCGCAACCGGTGGCGGCGCAGCCGAAGCCCGTGACCCGCGCCTACACCCAGGCGCAGCCCGCACCAGCGGCTCCGCCCGCGCAGCCCGCACCTCCCGTGCCGGTGCGCGACAAGATCGTTCCCGCGCGGCCGAAGCAGACCGCGCAGCAGGCACTGGCCTTGCCGCGGGTGCGCAAGGACAGCCCCGGCCCGGTGTTCGCCACCGGTGGGCGGGTCCGCGCGGCGCTGTCGGCGCTCGCCTGCCTGCTGATCGTCTTCGGCGTCAACCGGTTGTACGAGAACTACGACCTCGGGTCTCGCGTGTCGACGGAACTGGTCGGCGTCTTCCGGCTGGGCACGCTGCTGTTGATCATCAGCGCGATCTGGTCGATCGGACGGATGCTGCTGCCGAGCCTGCAACTGAAGATCAACAGCGATGGGCTGCTGGTGTCGCGGATGGGGCTGTCCCGGGAGATCCCGTGGAGTCAGATCCAGCGGATCGGCGTGGTCGGCACCGGCAAGCGGACATCGCTGGCGGTGTGGCTCGCCGACGGCACGACGCCCGGCTCCCGCTTCTGGCACCGAGCCCGCAGCTACCACGGCGGAGCCCGGATCTTCCCGATCGGCGCGACCGGCGGCTGGCTCACCCGCCGCCAGGAGGCCAAGCGGGTCAGAACGGCCCTCGCCCAGTACGCCACCGGCCGCTACGACGCCCGAATCCTGTAGCGGCTGGGAACTCGGGGCGATTTCGCGCGAAATCGCCAACCAAGGACAGGGCTGGAACCGTCAGGTCACGGGCAGGATGCAGACCGGGGTCGGGGTCGGGACCGGATCGCGCAGCGGGGTCAGGACGCCGTCGTCGGCGATGCCGAAGGCCTGCACGTCGTTGCTGCGCTGCCCGGCCGCGAACAACACCCGACCGTCCGGTGACAGCGCGATGTGCCGAGGTTCGGCCACCCCTGCCGGGCGGATGTCGACCAACCGGAACGCGCCGTCGCTGGAATCCACCCGGAACACCGCGATGCTGTCGTGCCCCCGGTTCGAGCCGAACACGAACCGGCCGTCCGGCGTCACCACGATCTCGGCGGCCAGGTTCGGTTGCCCGTAGTCCGGCGGCAGCGTCGAAAGCGTCCGGCCCGGCTCCAGCGCGCCGGATTCCGGGTCGTAGCCGAACTCGGTGATCGACGACCCCAGCTCGTTGATCAGGTAGGCGCGTGCACCGTCCGGGTGGAACGCCAGATGCCGCGGCCCGGCACCGGCGCGCAGCGGAACCTCGTGCTTGAGCGCCAGATGACCGCTGTCCACATCGAATTCGTAGACGTACACCGAGTCGGTACCCAGATCCACCGCCAGCACGTACCGGCCAGTCGGGTCCGGCAGCACCTGGTGCGCGTGCGGTCCTTCCTGGCGCTGCGGGTTCGGCCCGTTGCCGCTGTGCTGCACCACGTGGCACGGCTCGCGGAGCACGCCGCCCGCGTCGATCCGGTGCACCACCACGTTCCCGGACGAGTAATTCGCGGTCAGCAAGTACTTCCCGGACTGGTGCACGCTGAGGTGGCACGGCGCCGACCCCAGCGTCGGCTGCGAATTGATCTCCTTGAGCGTTCCGTCGGCGTGCACCGAAAAGGCGACGACCCGCCCCGCCCGCAGCTCGCTGACCGCGAACAGCGTCGCCCCATCGGGTGCCATTGCGAGGAAGGAGGGATCGAGGGCCTCGGCGACGCTCTCGGTGCAGCGCAGCGTCCCGTCGGCGTCGGCGATGGCGAGCCGGATCCCATCGGCCGCCGACTCCGTTCCCGTGTACGCGCCCAGATACACCCGGTACCCACCGTTTTCCGGCATCCGTGCCTCGCCTTCCCAGTCCGCTCGGTTGTCGCCACCTACATGATGTCAAGAGGCGGCAAATCTTCCCCGACGAGACAACGAAGCTCCGCTCATGCTGCTGAGCACGCAATGAATCGACACTGGAAGCAACAGCTCGCGGCTGAAATCTGCGCAGTCGGCGACATAACCTTATGGCCATGACCGTCGTCCCGTCACATCTCGAAGCCTCGTCCCGAGCTACCTCGTACCGCGCCCTCGACGAGCGGTACAGCGCGCACAACTACCACCCGCTGCCGGTCGTGATCGCCGAGGCGTCCGGTTCCTGGATGACCGATGTGGACGGACGGCGCTACCTGGATTTCCTGGCCGGGTATTCGGCGCTCAACTTCGGGCACCGCCACCCGGACCTGATCGCCGCGGCCACCGAACAGCTCGGCCGCGTAACGCTCACCAGCCGGGCGTTCCACCACGACCAGTTCGGCCCGTTCTGCCGCGAGCTGGCCGAACTCACCGGCACCGACCGGGTGCTGCCGATGAACTCCGGCGCGGAAGCCGTCGAGTCGGCCATCAAGATCGCCCGCAAATGGGCGTACCAGGTCAAGGGCGTGCCGGAGAACCAGGCCGAGATCATCGTGGCCGGGTCCAACTTCCACGGCCGAACGACGACCATCATCTCGTTCTCCACCGACCCGGTCGCGCACGACGAATTCGGCCCCTACACGCCGGGCTTCGCAATCACCGGCTACGGCGACGCCGACGCGGTCGAGGCCGCGATCACCGAACGCACCGCGGCGATCCTGGTCGAGCCCATCCAGGGCGAGGCGGGTGTCATCGTGCCGCCCGCCGACTACCTGCCCCGGCTTCGTCGGCTCTGCGATGACCACGGCGCGCTGCTGATCGCCGACGAGATCCAGTCCGGCCTAGCGCGCACCGGCGAGCTGCTGGCCAGCGAGCACGACGGCGTCCGAGCCGACCTCTACACCCTCGGCAAGGCGTTGGGTGGCGGGATCCTGCCGGTGTCCGCCGTGGTCGGCCGCGACGACGTCATCGGCGTGCTGCGCCCCGGCCAACACGGCTCGACCTTCGGCGGGAATCCGCTGGCGTGCGCGGTGGGGCGAGCCGTGGTGCGCCTGCTGCGCACCGGCGAGTTCCAGGAGCGCTCCCGAGAACTCGGCGCACACCTGCACTTGCGACTGCGGGAACTCGTGGGCCGGGGAGCGGTCGAGGTGCGCGGGCGCGGTCTGTGGGCCGGGGTGGAGCTGGCCGCGGGAGGGCCGACCGGCCGCGAGGTCAGCGAGGCGCTGGCCGAGCGCGGCGTGCTGTGCAAGGAAACGCAGGACACGACGCTGCGCATCGCTCCCCCGCTGGTGATCACCCGCGACGAACTCGACACCGGCCTCGACGCCATCGCCGCAGTGCTCACCCGGTAGGCCGATTTCGCGCGAAATCGCCAGGTCTCGCGCTCAGGACTTGGCGAGGTCGCGGGAGAGCGCGGTGAGGCGGCTGATCGCGCGCAGGTACTTCTTCCGGTAGCCACCGTGCAGCATCTCGTCGGTGAACATCGCCGACAGCGGCTCGCCGGAGGCCCGCACCGGGATCGCCCGGTCGTAGAGCCGGTCGGCCAGCGCGACCAGCCGCAGCGCGACGTCCTGGTCCGGCGCCGCGTGCACACCGCTGAGGTGCACCGCGGTGATCCCGTCGACCAGGCGGCCGTACTTCGAGGCGTGCAGCCCGGCCAGGAACTCGCACAGCTCGTCGAAGTCGTCGAGCGTCGAGCCATCGGTGGCTTGCGCGAGCCGCGTCAGCTCGTCGTCGGCCAGCGGCGGCGGCGCGTCGGGCATGCCCCGGTGCCGGTAGTCCGGCCCGTCCACGCGCACGACGCTGAACCGCGCGGACATCGCGTGGATCTCGCGCAGGAAGTCCGCCGCGGCGAAGCGGCCTTCGCCGAGCTTGTCGGGCAGCGTGTTGGAGGTGGCCGCGATGTGCACGCCCGCGTCGGTGAGCTTCGCGATCAGCTGGGTGACCAGCATCGTGTCGCCGGGATCGTCCAGTTCGAACTCGTCGATCGCCAACAGCCGCTGCGCGGAGAGGCGCTGGACCGTCGCGGCGAAGCCGAGCGCCCCCACCAGGTTGGTCAGCTCGACGAACGTGCCGTAGGACTTCGGCCCGTTGGTGGCGTGCCACGTCGACGCCAGCAGGTGCGTCTTGCCGACGCCGAAACCACCGTCGAGGTAGAGGCCGCGCTTGCCGTCACCGGACTTCTTGCGGCCGAACACCCCGCGCAGCCACGACCTGTCCCCGTCGGCGTTGATCCGCTCGGCGAACGCCGCGCACTCCCGCACCGCCTGCTCCTGGGTGGGCTCATCCGGGTTGGGGAGGTAGGTGTCGAAACGCACCGCGTCGAACCGGGGCGGTGGCGTCATCGCCTGGACCAGCTCGTCCGGGGTGACCTGGGGACGGCGGCCTACCAGGCGGGGCGAACTCATGCGCCGACTCTATAACCGGACATCGGTCTCGCCGGGCGTGCGGTCGCGTGCTCCTGCTCACCCGCCGATCCGGCCAGGCCGCGGTGCCCGTGGTGGGATTGGCGCGTGGTGGACAGGCTTTGGCCGCTGGACGGCGCGCCGCAGGTGGACGACCAGCTGGAGGAGTACTACGCGTACCCGGCGGCGCTGCAACGGCCATGGGTGCGGGTGAACTTCATCGCCAGCCTCGACGGTGCGGTGACCGTCGAAGGCAAATCACGCGGCCTTTCCGCACCGGTCGACCAGCGGGTGCTGGGGCTGATCCGGGACCTCTCCGACGTGGTGCTGGTCGGCGTCCGCACCGCGATCATCGAGGGCTATCGCGGCATCAAGCGCACCGAGGTCCGGGCGGCCCGGCGCCAGCGGCTGGGTCGGTCCGAGGTGCCGCCGATCGCGCTGGTCACCAACAAGGCGTCGCTGCCGCTGGACTCGCCGCTGCTCACCGACACCCTGGTCCCGCCGATCGTGCTGACCGCCGAAGCGGCGCCGCTGTCCCGCCGCACCGAACTCGCGGACGCGGGCGCCGAAGTCGTCGTCGCCGGTGACGAGAAGGTGGATCTGCGGGCGGCGCTGGACGCGCTGGACGCGCGGGGGCTGCGCCGCATCGGTTGCGAAGGCGGTCCGACGCTGTTCGGCAATCTCGTCGACGCCGATCTCGTCGACGAACTGTGCCTGACCCTGTCACCACTGCTGACCAGCGGAGATGCCGGTCGGATCGGAGCCGGGGCCGGTGGCGCACCGCCGCGGCGCATGCGGTTGCAGGCCGTGCTGCACGCGGAATCGCTGCTCCTGCTGCGTTACGCGAGAATGCGCGAGTGACAGTTGGGGCCGGTGCGAACTCGTTCACCGGCGCATCGGTGATGTCGGCGCGGCGCGGCTGGGCTCGACGATCCGATTCCGGGAGTTGGCCGCGGCTGCCCCAGCTGTCCATGGCGCGATTTCGGGTCGCCAAGCACCGGATTGCCACACAATGAGTGATGTGGCGCACAGCCGTGAACGACCGCGCCGAGCCGTACCGGCATCGGCGAAACCGGGAAGGAGCTGGAGTTGATGGCCCAGAACAGCGGGGCCCAAGGCAGTGGAGCCCAATCCAGTGGAACGCAGGGCACCGGTACACCGGGTACTGGCACACCGGGTACTGGCACATCGGGAACTGGCACACCGGAAACTGGGGCCCCGAACGCACGATCGACCGCCGAACGCAGCGCGGAGCACCGGCGCATCCCGGAAAGCCGCGCCGCGAGCGCACCCGCCCGACTGGCCGACGAGACGTCCATGGGCAAGACCACCATCGCCGCATCCGTGGTGCAGAAGATCGCTGGCATCGCCGCCCGCGAGATCGCCGGGGTGTACGCGATGGGCGGCGGTGTCTCCCGCGCCTTCGGCGCGATCCGGGACCGGATCCCCGGCGGTGGCGGAACTTCCTCCACCTCCGGGGTGCAGGTGGAGGTCGGCGAGAAGCAGGCCGCGGTGGACCTCGACATCGTCGTCGAGTACGGAGCGTCGATCGCGGACCTCGCACGGGCGGTGCGGCGCAACGTGATCACCGCGGTCGAGCGGATGACCGGGCTGGAAGTCATCGAGGTCAACATCGCGGTCAACGACATCCACCTGCCCAGCGACGACGAGGACACCACGCAGCCCGCCACCTCCCGCGTCGAATGACCACCAGCGCCGTTTGGAGGACGACCCCGACATGCCGGAGCACGTTTCCGCCAGCGAACTGGCCGACCGGGTGCTCGCCCACCCCTCGGTGGTGCGGCTGCACGGTGGGCAGTTCGGCGAGATCGCGTCCTACCTGCCCGGCCGCAAGGTCGTCGGGGTGCGACTGCCCGACGAAGGTGCGGTGGAGGTCGCGGTGGTGCTGCGCCTGGACCGGTCGCTGCCCGAGGTGGTCGCCGAACTGCGCAGCCGACTCGCCGAGGTGCTCGGAGCGGTCCCGGTGGACATCACCGTCGCCGACGTGATCACCGCCGAGGAGTCACCGGAGGGCGCATGATGGTCCTCGTGCAGCACGATCCGGCCAGCACCCGCGCGGCCATCCGCGCGTTCGTCCGGGCCAACCACCCGGACGTCGGAGGTGATCCGGCGGTCTTCGCCGCCGGGCTCGACCAGCTGCGGGCGGCCCAGCTGCGGTCGGCGCAGCGCAGGCTGCTGGACCGCTACGACGCCCCGATCGTGGTGGTGGATCGACCGAGCGGGATCCGCGGAGTGCTGCACCGCATCCGCGCCTGGCGGGCGCGGCGCAACCGCCGCCCGCGCGTCAGGTGAGAATCCGAGTTCCACCGGGCGGCCCCCAAGACGATCCGCACCGTCCGCCCGAGTTTCCTGGCAGAAGGGTTTGCCCCATGAACGCGACACAGACCGGTTTGCTCGCCGGACTCATCCTCGGCACCGCCGGCGCGATCGGCGGTTTCACCGGCTTCCTGATCGCGCTGCTGGTCGGCGCGGTGGGCCTGGTGATCGGCCGGGTCCTGGACGGCGAGCTGGAGATCGGCGACATCCTGGGCCGGGGCAGGGGTCGGGACCGATGACCGCGGCCGCCGACAACGTCGAGGTCACCGACGTCGAACGCGACGATCCCGGCGAGCGGGGTCGGTTGCAGATCAGCCGCACCGTGCTGCGCAAGATCGCCGAGCACGCCGCCGACCAGGACCCCGGCAGCGCTCGGACGCGCCGCCGCATCGCCGGGGTCGGTCTCGGCGAGCAGGGCGCGAGCGCGCAGCTGTCCGGACCGGACGACGCCCTGCGGGTCCGGCTGGACCTCGCACTGCGCTACCCGGCGCCGCTGCGCGAAACCGTGGCATCGGTGCGGAAACGGGTTGGCGAGGAGCTGCGGCGCATCGCCGACTACCGGGTCCGGGCCATCGACGTGACCGTGTCCGCCCTGATCCCGGCGGACGCGCCTGCTCGGGTGGAGTGAGCCATGCGCCTGTTGGTACGCCTGATCACCACGCTGCTCGGCCTGGCCATCGCGGCGGCCGGGGTGCTGCTGGCGATCGAAGTGGTCTGGGCCCTGCTGCGGCCGGGCACCGACGGCCTGATCGTCGGCTGGCGCAACGTCTACTCCGGACTCGGCGTGCTGTCCTGGGACGACCCGCCGGTCCGCGCGACCGCGGCCGTGGTCGCCGTGGTGGGCCTGCTCCTGCTGCTGATCGCGCGCACCGCGGGCCGCACGGACATCCGGCTGCACGATCCGGCACCGGAGGTCACCGTGACCACTGATCCGCGCTCGCTGGCCCGCCTGGTCGGGCACCAGGTCCGCGGCCAGGACGGCGTCGCGGCAGCGTCGGTGACCGCGAGCGCGCGGCAGGTCCAGGTGAAGGCCACCGCGCAGTTGAAGGAACCCGGTGATCTGCGCGCCCGGCTGGTCGACACCGCCGAGCACGCGGTCCGCGACCTGCCGCTGCGCACCACGCCGAAGGTGCTGGTGTCGGTGGCCGCACCCAAGGAGCCGCAATGACCGAGACCAAGCGGGAGATCAAGCCGAGCACCACGCCGGTCTGCCGCGATCTGGGTTTCGAGCGCGGCGTGGTCGTCGTGCTCGGGGTGCTCGCGCTGCTCGGCGGCATCGTCGTGCTCGCGGTCGGCAGCGGATGGCTGGGTGTCTTCCGGGCGCAGCGACCGCTGGCGGATCCGATCTTCGTGCAGTGGCTGCGGGACTACTCGCCGGTGGCGATCCCGGTCGCGATCGTGCTCGGCATCGTGCTGTTCGGGCTGGGTCTGTGGTGGGTCGTCCGCGCGTTGCAGCCGGAGGCCCGACCGGACGTGCGGCTGGAGCGCGGCGGGGCGGGAGACCTGTCGGTGACGGCCGCGGCGCTGGCCGAAGCCGTGCGCACCGATGCCGAGCGGGTCACCGGCGTCAACCGGGCGCGGGTGCGGATGGCGGGCAGCCAGCAGCGCCCGTCGCTGCGCCTGACGCTGTCGTTGCGGGAAGGCACCAATGTGCGCCACGTTTGGGAAGAACTGGACGAGAAGGTGCTCTCCCGCGCTCGCCAGTCGCTCGGCACGGACACCTTGCCCACGGCCATCCGCCTGCAACTGGATCGCGTACCGCGACAACGCGTCCACTGACCTGGCGCGCGCGTTCGGGTGGTCATCCCGCAGGGCGACGCGCCCCGATCGAGGAGGATTCGTGCTGCCACTGCAACCACCGGTGAAGCCGATGCTGGCCAGCCCGGTCGATGGCATCGCCCGGACGGGAGGCCTGCTGTTCGAGCCGAAGTGGGACGGCTTCCGGTGCTTGGTGTTCGTGGATCCGCAGGTCGCGCAGCCGGTGCTGCTGCAGTCCCGCACCGGTCGCCCGCTGGACCGCTACTTCCCGGAAGTCCTGCGGACCATCGCCGAGCACCTCGACCGACCGGCCGTGCTGGACGGTGAGCTCGTGGTGATCCGCCGCGACGCCGCCGGGGACCGGCTGGACTGGGATGCGCTGGGCGAGCGCATCCACCCGGCCGCCAGCCGGGTCCGGCTGCTCGCCGAGCAGACACCGGCCACCTTCATCGCCTTCGACCTCCTCGCGCTGGACGACCGCGACCTCACCAGCGCCGCGCAGACCGAGCGGCGCGAACTGCTGGCCGGTCTTGGCCTGGACCACAGTGGACTGCGCACCACACCGGTCACCGACGACCCGGACACCGCGACGGCGTGGTTCGAGGTGTTCGAGGGCGCCGGACTGGACGGCGTGATCGCCAAACCCGCCGACGGCCACTACGTGCCGGGCAAGCGAACCATGTTCAAGATCAAGCATTCGCGCACCGCGGACTGCGTGGTCGCCGGGCTGCGCTGGCACGCCAAGACCGAACCCGGCACCGCCGTCGGCTCCCTGCAGCTCGGGCTCTACGACGAGCGGGACGTGCTGCACCACGTCGGCGTCGTCGGCGCCTTCCCGGCCGCCCAGCGGCGCGCGCTCGCCACCGAACTCGCCGAGCTGATCACCGATGGCGAACACCCGTGGCTGGGCCCGGCGGCCGCGGACGGGCGGCGGCTGCCCGGTTCGGTCAACCGCTGGAGCAGCACCGAGCAGCCGTGGGTGCCGCTGCGCCCGCAGCGGGCCGTCGAGGTCTCCTACGACCACACCGAGGGCGCCCATCCGAGCCGATTCCGGCACACCACGCAGTTCGTCCGGTGGCGTCCGGACCGCGAACCCGAATCGTGCCGATATGACCAGTTGGACGAGCCGACGCGTTACGACCTCGACGCAGTGCTGTTCGGTGACGTAAACCGGGGCGTACGCGTCGACGAGTAGGCTCCGCATTCGTGGCGCAGCAACGTATCGCGGTGATCGGTTCGGGCGGTATCGGCGGGGTTCTCGCGGAGGCGATGCACTCCGCGGGGCACCTCGTGACGATGTGCGTGCGGACCCCGTTCGACCGGTTGACGCTGGAAACCCCCGAAGGCACCGCGGAAATCCCGGTTTCGGTGGTCACCGATCCGGGCTCGCTCGGCGAGGTCGACTGGATCCTGCTGACCACCAAGGTCCAGGACGTCGCGAGCACGGCGGGCTGGCTGCAGAAACTGGACAACGGGCATGCCCCGGTCGTGGTGGTGCAGAACGGGGTCGAGCACCGCGAATCGGTGGCCGGGATGGGGTTGCAGGCGCCGGTGCTGCCCGCGTTGATCTACGTGCCAGCCGAGCGGGTGCGGCACGGACACGTGGTGCGCCGGGGCACCGCCACCATGCAGGTCGAGGCCGGGGCGCTCGGCACCCGGTTCGTCGAGCTGCTCTCCGGTGCCAACCTGAAGGTCCGGACCACGGACGACTTCCACACCGCAGCGTGGCGGAAGATGCTGACGAACCTCGCGCCGAACCCGATCACCGCGCTGACCCTGCGGCGCCTGGACGTGCTCCGCGAGCCGGACATCCAGGAACTCAGCAAGGGCGTGCTCGCCGAGGCCGTCGAGGTCGCGCGCGCCGAGGGCGCCCAGTTGACCCAGCACGACGCCGAACAGGTGCTCGCCGACTACGTCGAGAAGTTCCCGCCGACCAACGGCACGTCGATGCTCTACGACCGCCTGGCGGGCCTGACCACCGAGCACGACCACATCACCGGCCCGCTGGTACGGGCGGCGGAGGCGCACAACATCCCGGTCCCGCTCAACAGGACCCTCCTGGCCCTGATGCGCGCCCTCCACCCCACACCCCTGCCCGCCGCCCCATTGGGGTGAAGGGTGAGGGGCACCCGTGACCAAGTAACTGGGTCACGGGTGCCCCTCACCCCGCCGTCTCATCGCGCGGGTCAGTTCGCGCCGGTGTCCGTTGGGCCGGGTTTGGTGGTGCCCACCGAGCCGACCGAGGCAATGACGACGCAGGCGATGGCCACCCACTGCCAGGCGCCCAGCGCCTCGCCCAGCAACAGCAGTCCGGCCAGCGCCGCGACCGCGGGCTCCAGGCTCATCAGCACGCCGAACACCCTCGGCGGCATCCGGCGCAACGCCTCCAGCTCCAGCGAGTACGGCACCACCGACGACATCAGGGCCACCACGAATCCGGCGATGAGCACCGCCGGATGCAGCAGCGCCGTCCCGGCCTCGGCGATGCCCAACGGCGCCGCCACCAGCGCCCCGAAGGCCATGCCCAGCGCCAGCCCGGACCCGCCGCTGGTCCGGCTGCCCAGCTTGGCGCTGATCAGGATGTAACTCGCCCACAACGCACCGGCCGCCAGCGCGAAGGCGACGCCGACCCAGTCCAGTCCGCCCTCGACGCGCGCCAGCAGCACCACCCCGGCGCCCGCCAGCACCGCCCACACCACGTCGAGCTTGCGGCGCGAGCCGATCACCGCCACCGCCAGCGGCCCGAGGAACTCGATGGTGACCGCCGCACCGAGCGGAATGCGCTCGAACGACAGGTAGATGCAGACGTTCATGGCGGCCAGCACCGCGCCGTAACTGGCCACCACCGCCAGCGTCTTGCGATCCATCCGCAGCGACGGACGCCAGACCGCGAGCAGGATCAGCGCCGCGAACAGAAGGCGCAGCGCGACCACTCCGGTGGCCCCGGCCATGGTGAACAGCTGCTTGGCGAAGGCGGCGCCGACCTGCAGGCTGATCACGCCCATCAGCACGAGCATCGGCGGTGGGATGGCCCCGAATGCCCACGCGGAGACGTTCTCCACGTTGAACGGTCGCCTGTTCGACGATGCCCCCGAGCCGATCCGCGCGACTTGCACCATGCTCCTTCGCCTCCGCTCGCGGCCAGCTGACCGCCCAAGGCGGCACGTTATCTCGCCAGCTGACGTGGCCACACCGAATTGTCAGGCCCCTCACCGGGGTCTCACCTGGATCATGCGATGCTGGCCGGGTCCAGCGACTACCGCGCTTCCCGACGAGGAGTACCCGTGCCGCGCACCACTCACCGGGTCGGGGCCGCGTTACTGCCGTTGCTGCTGGTGGTCGCCGCGTGCTCGGCCGGACCTTCGGAGCGGCCCGCAGTCGCCTACCACGATGGTCAGCAGCAGATCGTCCCCGCACCGCAGCCGCCGAAACCAGCGCCCGTCCCGCCCCTGGGTTCGCCCGGCGTTGACACGCTGAACTGGGAGGACTGCACCGAGCAGACCCGTGCCGAACTCGGCAGCCTGCCATCGGGCATGACCTTCTCGTGCGCCCGGCTGCTCAGCACCCTGGACTCCCCGGAATCCCCGACGCGCGGCACCGCCCGCAACGAGCTGATCAGGGCAGGCTCCGGCGGGATACCGCTGGTGGTGCTGGGCGACATCGGCGGGGAGCCGGGCACGATCTTCGCCGCTCGACTGGCGACCCAGCTGCCGCCCGAGCTGCTGAACACCTTCGACATCATCGGGATGGACCGGCGCGGCACCGGCGAGTCCGATCCGGCCGACTGCGTGCCGCCCGCGCAGCGCGAGTCGATCGTGGGCTTCGACCCGCGCGCCACCGACCGCGCCGAGCTGGACCGGCTGCTGGACTCGGTGCTGGACGCCAGCCAGGAATGCCTGCTCAACCTCGACGAGCGGCTGCAGGCCTACGACACCTGGCGGACCGCGTCGGACCTGGAGGAACTGCGCCTGCAGCTGGACGTTCCGAAGCTGCACGCGATCGGGCGCGGGGAGGCGGCGCGGCTGTTGACGACCTTCGCTGAACGCTTCCCCACTTCGGTGGGCCGGATGGTGCTCGACGGGGCGCCCGATCCGACCCGCGACACCATCGGCCAGGCGGAATCGCAGGCGCAGAGCGCGGAGCAGACCTTCGACGTGTTCGCCGCGGACTGCGTCCGCCGCGGGTGCCCGCTCGGCCCCGATCCGCGCAAGGTGGTCAGCGACCTAGTCGAACGCACCCGCGCCACGCCGCTGCCCGCGCCGGGCACCACGGTCGGCGGCGGCCGGGTGGTGCAGGCGATGCTGCTGGGACTCGCCGACCGGAACTCCTGGCCAGGCCTCGCCGACGCGCTGGCGGCAGCCGATCGCGGTGACGGCGCCGCCCTCGCGACGATCAGCGCGCCGCTGGTCACCGCGCAGGGCGTCAACCCGCCGTGGCTGGACGGCGACATGATCACCAGCTGCAACGACACGACGCTGCGCGTGCCGCCGCAGCGCAGCAGCGACCTAGCAGTGGACTGGGTGAACCGATTCCCGCTGTTCGGGGGTGCCGCGGTGCAGCGGGTGGTCTGGTGCGGGTCGTGGCCGGTCCCCCAGCAGCCGCTACCCGCGCCGCGGCGCGTGGACGTGCCGCCTATCCCGGTGATCAGCACCGCGAACGATCCGCAGCTGCTGGGGATGGGCAGCGATCACATGGCCGAGCAGTTGCCGACCGGGGTGCTGCTGCGCTGGCAGGGTGCCGGGCACGGCGCCATCGGCAGGTCGCCGTGCATCACCGAAGCCGTCAGCCGATTCCTGGTGCAGGGCACCGTGCCGACCGATGGCATGGCCTGTCCGGGGTGATCCCGCAAACACCCCGGACAGGCCCTGCTGCTCAGCCGCAGCTGGAGCAGCAGCCACAGGAAGGACCGGTGCAGCTGCCGCAGCAGCTGCAGCCGCCCTGAGGTTGAGGAGCACGCTCGGCTTCGGTGCGGACCATGACGGCCTCCCGCTTCGTGGCGAATACCAGCAGTTGCGATGGTGCTCGTCGATGGAGCAATCGGGACACCGCTGGCCGAGGGAAACGGTGTCGTCCAACGTGCTGAACAGGGCACATGAACGCATTGCGATCTGTAACCGAATGCGAAATGTGCGCGACACTGGCGCCGATCGGGTGAGAAGATCAACTCCTCCGGACCAGGGAGAGGCATGTTCGACGGGCACAACAGGGCCATCCTGCTGATCACCGGCGTCCAGGCCGCGGGCAAGTCGACGATCGCGCAGGGCGTCGCCGAGCGGCTGCCGCGCTCGGTGCACCTGCGCGGCGACGTCTTCCGCCGCATGGTGGTCGGCGGCCGCGAGGAGATGTCCGCCGCGCCAACGGAGGAAGCGCTGCGCCAACTGCGGCTGCGCTACCGGCTGACCGCGCAGACCGCGGACGCGTACTTCGCCGAGGGGTTCACCGTCATCGCCCAGGACGTGGTGCTGGGCGAGCACTTGACCGAGCTGACCGGTCACATCCGCAGCCGTCCGTTGCTGGTCGTGGTGCTCGCCCCAGCTCCGGAGGCGATCGCGGCGCGCGAGGCAGGGCGCGGCAAGACCGCGTACGACGAGTGGGCGATCGCCGAGCTGGACGAGGTGCTGCGCAAGGAGACGCCGCGCCTGGGCCTGTGGTTGGACACCTCCGAGCAGACCCCGGAGCAGACCGTCGACGAGATCCTCCGCCGTGCCTGGCCGGAAGCCGTGGTGTGACCCGTCAGCGGCCGTAGTCGTACTGGTATTCGTACTCGTACCGGTGCTGGTTGGTCGACTGCACGACGCCGTTGGTGATCATGCCGATCGCCCCGAGCACGATGAACACGATCAGCAGGATCTGCCCGCCCTTGGACATCACCAACGGGCGGGTGCCGGGAGACTGCCGCGGCGGGTTCTCCGCCGCGCGCGCGTCGCCGAACAGCTTCTTCGGGTAGGCGCCGGTCAGCAGGTAGAGGTAGGCGTTCGTGCGGTAGCCGTAGCGCAGCGCAGCCGCGGAGGCGTCGAAGATCGGTCGCGGGTTGCGACCTGAGACCAGCACGATCAGCCAGATGAAGAACGCCAGCACGCACCAACCCTGGGCGACCACCGCGCTCACGATCGCCGCCGGGATCACCAGGATGATCCGGAAGAACACCGCCCACCGGTTGAGCTCGCCGGGCCGGATGTCGACCTGCACCGGGTAGTCCGGCTGGGAGATGAGGAACGGCGGGTACCGGTCCACGAGCAGCATGTTCGACGCGGCCACCCGCGTCTGGTAGCCGACGAACAGGGTCAGGAAGCCGGAGATCCAGTCCGGCAGCCGCCCCAGGAACAGCGCGGCGAACCAGCCGATGAACACCACCACACCGGCCGCGATGGACACCAACCAGAGCACGATGAAGTGCGGGATCAGCAACAGCAGGCGCAGCAGGACGGTCCAGCGCCGCTGCCGCTGCGGGGGCATGACCTCCAGCTCGGGCCGGAACGGGCCGCTGGTTTCCGGCTGGTCGCTCATCGGAGCCTCCCGGGGCCTGAGTGGATCGCGGCGACTGTATCCATCGGCACCGGGCCGAACCGGGTTTCGCCGGACGGCGCGCGGCCGTGGTCGATCAATCCGGTGACCCCGGGCGCCGCGTCGTCCCGCCGGGCGGTTTCGGGCAATCCGGTTGAGACCGACATCTTTCCCGGCGATCGGCAGGCGTTACGGTGGTGCGATGGAGCGAGGCGATCCGGACGAGACCGGCCGCTTGAGCGACGAACTGGACGGGCTCGACCCCGAGGACCCGGAGGTGCAGGCCTTCGCGGCGCACCGCGACCGGATGCAGCGGCCGAACTCCGAGGCCACCGTGGAGGGCATGCTGCGCGGCGTGGACGACTTCGCGCAGAGCGTGAACCGGGCGGACGGTCACCGCCGGTTGGTGGCCGTCGGCGTGGTCGTGCTGATCCTGCTCGGCGTGCTGTTCACGATCTGGAACGCGGTCGCGTTCATGTTCAGCACCTTCCTCGGCTGACTAGTCGCGCCGCCGGTTGCTCCCCGGTCCTCGCCGCCGAATGGAGATGGACGGCGTTGGTGCGAAGTCGGCTGCCGTGGCCTTCGACTCGATCTGAGACCTCATCTGTGCAGTTGATCTACGCACGGATTAGCTTGGAAGCATGGATCAGGTCGAAAGCACGCCGAAGGTCACCAAAACGGACCAGGAGTGGCGGGAACAGCTCAGCTCGAACGAGTACGCGGTGCTGCGCCAGGCCGCCACCGAACCCGCCTGGCAGGGCGAGTACGTCGACACCAAGACGGTCGGGGTCTACGAGTGCCGGGGCTGCGGAGCGGAACTGTTCCGCAGCGACACCAAGTTCGAGTCGCACTGCGGCTGGCCGTCGTTCTACGACCCGACCGACAGCGATGCGGTGATCCTCCGCGAGGACCGGTCGCTGGGCATGCTCCGCACCGAAGTGCTGTGCGCCACCTGCCACAGTCACCTCGGCCACGTCTTCGAGGGCGAGGGCTACGCCACCCCCACTGACCAGCGCTACTGCATCAACTCCATCGCAGTCCGCCTCACCCCAGCGCAGTGACGATCACCAGTTCGAGCGTATTTCTAGTGCGAACTTGACGGTTGCATCTAGACGTCGGTAGACGTAGCCTGCGTGAAGCAGCGCTAGCTCCTTAAGAAGATCGCGAAGGAAGCAAAGCGGCAGGGCGTCACCTGGGGCTTAGCACGCGAGGGCAAGCACTCGATCTACCAACTCGGGTCGACGATGATTCCCATCCCCAGGCACAGCGAGATCGATGACGATCTCGCTGTCAAGATCTACGAGGAGTGCCAACCTGAACTTGGCGAGAGATGGTGGAAGCAGTGACCACGTACCGCGTTGACGTGGAGCGGGGCAAGAAGTTCTGGCTGGTCTACATTCCAGTGCTCGATCGGTGGACCCAGGCTCGAAAGGTCACCGAGATCGGCGAGATGGCGCAAGACCTGATCGAGCTGATGACCGAGACGCGTGCCCAAGACATCGATCTTGACGTGCACATCAAACTTCCTGACGAAGTGCAAGAACGCTTGGCCCGAGCGAAGGAACTTCGCGAGCAGGCAGCCCAAGCACAGGGAAAGGCCGCCGAGGAACTTCGCGGGGCCGCGCGCAAGTTGCACGACATCGGCCTCTCCATGCGCGAGATCGGCGAGCTTCTCGGGGTCTCGTACCAGCGCGCTCACCAACTGGTGAGCGGCGGTAGACAGGTCGCCTGACTCCGCCTCATCCCAGCGCGGTGACGATCAGCTGGTTTCCCTGTTCGGCTCGGTGATCCGCTGCATTTCCCTGATCATCGCGGCCTTTCGAACATGGCGGGCGCGTTCGATCATCGCCTCGCGCAGGTACGCCTGGAGGGACTTTCCTTCCGCCCGCGCGGCCATGCGCAGCGTCTCGTAGTCCTCATCCGGGATGTCCCGAATCTGGATGGTCGCCACAGTTCTGCTGGCGCCGTTCAGGGCAGCCGGGTGACCAGGTCCGGGACGTCGACGCGGTGGCCGGTGTAGAACGGGGTCTCCTCGCGGACGTGCAGGCGGGCTTCGGTGCCGCGCAGGTGCCTCATCAGGTCCACGATCCGGTGCAGTTCGTCGGCCTCGAAGGCGAGGATCCACTCGTAGTCGCCGAGGGCGAACGACGCCACCGTGTTCGCCCGGACGTCCGGGTAGTCGCGGGCTTCCTTGCCGTGGTCGGCGAGCATGGTGCGGCGCTCGTCGTCGGGCAGCAGGTACCACTCGTAGGACCGGACGAACGGGTACACGCAGATGTACTTCCGCGGCTGCTCACCCGCCAGGAACGCCGGGATGTGGCTCTTGTTGAACTCCGCGGGGCGGTGCAGCGCCACGTTGCTCCACACCGGCTCGGACGCCTGCCCCAGCGGGGTCTCCCGGCGGAATCCGGTGTAGGCCGCCTGCACGTCCTCGATCCGCTCCGCGTGCCACCAGATCATGAAGTCGGCGTCGGCCCGCAGACCGGAGACGTCGTAGACGCCGCGGACCACGACACCGGAATCGGCCAGCGAGTCGAGGTACTCCTCGGTCTGCTGCGCTGCCTTGGCCCGGTCCTCGGGCAGGGTGCCCTGTTCGATCCGGAAGACCGACCACATGGTGTAGCGGATGGTGTCGTTGAGCTCGTTGTAGTTCAGCCGCGCCATGCGTTCATCGTCCCACCTGACGGGGGTGGGTCTGCAGGAGGTCCCGCGTGACGTCGGTCGCGGCGGCCGTGCCGGTCGCGATGCAGGCCGGGACGCCCACGCCGTGCAGCGCGGCGCCCGCGATGGCCAACCCCGGCACCTCGGCGACGGACCGCTCGACATCGGTGACCAGATCGAGGTGCCCGACGCCGTATTGCGGCAGGCCACCGCCCCAGCGCACCGCCACCGAGTCCACCGGTGCCGCCGAAATGCCGGTCAGCTCCGCGAAGTCCGCGCGGACTCGGCGCAACACCTCGGCGTCGTCCAACCGCAGGTCGGCGGTCTCGCCGAACCGGCCGACCGAGCCGCGCACCAGCAGCTCGCCGCCGGTGCCGCGCAGGTGCGGCCACTTGTTGCTGGAGAAGGTGAACGCCTTGGCGGTGAACGGAGTCCCGTCGGCGTGCCGCTCACCGCGAGCGATCAGCACGCCCGAAAAATCGGGCAGCTGGGTGTCCGGTTGTAGCGCCAGGCCGATCACCATCATGGACGCCAGTTCCACCTCGCCCAGCTTCGCGGCCGCCGCCGGGACGACGTCGGCGAGCAGCCGTCGAGCAGCCGGGACGGGTACCGCCAGCACGACGGCGTCGACGTCCAGGAATTCCGGTTTCGGCGCGACACCGATCTCCAGCCGCCAGCCAGCAGCGGTTCGAGCCAGCGCCCGCACCGGAAGGCCCAGCCGCACCCGGGGGTCCGCGGTGATCAGCAGGCGGTCGATCAGCTCCCGGTAGCCGAGGCGGAACGCGCCGAACACCGGCGGTTGCGGCGCGTCGGCCGGTTTCGGGGCAGGCAGCGCCGCGGCAGCGGCTGCGGTGATCGACTCGGCACCCGCGTCCAGTGCCGCGGCCAGCGCCGGAATGGTCGCCCGGAGGCTGAGCACATCCGCGTTGCCCGCGTAAACGCCGCCGAGCAGCGGCTCGACGAGGCGGTCGACGACCTCATCGCCGACCCGGCCGCGCAGCAGCTCACCGACGGACGCATCAGCCCCGCCGAGCCGCACCGGCGGCAGATCGGCCTCCTTGCGAACCACCGCCGCACCGGCCGAGGACAGCACGTCCCGCACCGCGTCCGCCGCGGCGGGAACCCCCATCACGGTGCCGCCCGGTAGCCGCCGGGTACGGCCACCCGCTCGCACCGTCGCGGCCGCCCTGCCGGGGTGGACGATCTCCTCGGGAATCCCTAGATCCTCGGCGAGTTCCCGGACTTCCGGTCGCCGAGCGAGGAACGCTTCCGCTCCGACGTCGTAGCGGCAACCAGCCAGTTCGACCGTGCGCAGCTTGCCGCCGAGGCGATCGCTCTGCTCGATCAGCACGATCTCGGCATCCGGACCCAACTCCCGGCGCAGCCGGTGGGCGGCGGCCAGACCCGCGATTCCGCCGCCGACGACCGCGACCCGCTGCGACATCACTGCTGCTTGGTCAGGGTGTGCACCAACTCGACGATCCGGGTGAGCACCTCGGGTTCGGTGGTCGGCAGCACCCCGTGGCCGAGGTTGAAGATGTGCCCGCCAGCGACCCTGCCCTCGGCGAGGATCCGGCGCACCTCGCGCTCCACCGCGTCCCACCCGGCGAACAGCACCGCCGGGTCGAGGTTGCCCTGCACCACCGGTGCGCCCCAGCCCGGTTCCACGGCGCGCAGTCGGGTCGCGGCTTCGTCCAGCGGCACCCGCCAGTCAACGCCGACCACGTCGGCACCGGCTGCGCGCATCGCGCCGAGCAGTTCCCCGGTCCCCACCCCGAAGTGGATCTTCGGCAGATCCGACAACTCGGCGACACCGGCGAAGATCCGCTGGCTGTGCGGCAGCACGAACTCGCGGTAGTCGCGCAGCGACAGCGCCCCGGCCCAGGAATCGAAGAGCTGGATCGCATCGACCCCGGCCGCGATCTGCACCCGCAGGAACTCCAGCGTGGTGTCCGCGAGCTTGTCCAGCAGCGCATGCCAGGTCTGCGGATCCGAATGCATCAGCGCCTTGGTGCGCTCGTGGTTGCGGCTCGGGCCGCCCTCCACCAGGTAGGACGCCAGCGTGAACGGCGCCCCGGCGAAGCCGATCAGCGGTGTGCGCCCCAGCTCGTGCACGAGGAGCCGGACCGCGTCGGCCACCGGATCGACCTGCGCCGGATCCAGCGACGGCAACGCGGCGACGTCCGCGGCGGTGCTCACCGGGTTCGACACCACCGGCCCGGTTCCCGGCACGATGTCCAGCCCGATTCCCGATGCGTACAGCGGCAGCACGATGTCGCTGAACAGGATCGCGGCGTCCACGCCGTGCCGTCGCACCGGTTGCAGGGTGATCTCGCCGACCAGCTCCGGGGTCAGGCACGCCTGCAGCATCGGCACGCCTTCGCGGAGCTGGCGGTACTCGGGCAGCGATCGGCCCGCCTGCCGCATGAACCAGACCGGGGTGTGCCGGGGCGTGCCGCCGCGGGCGGCGGCCAGCAGAGGAGCGTCGGCGAGGGCCCGACGGGCCGAGACCAGTGCGGATTTCGTCATCGAGATCGCTGTCCGTACGTCGATCGGTGTCCCTGGAGGTGCCGCCACGGCGGCCGACCGGGCTTGCACGGCAATCTTCGCACGTCGTCCTCGGGCGCCCGCGAAGCGTCCGCATACCTCGTTCGGCGTGCCTCCGCCACCGCACGCGTTCGGCCGCCTACAGTCAGCGGCGTGACGGAGATGTCGGCGGCGCCCGAAGTTTTCCGGCAGGCTGTTGCCGCGTTGACGTCGTCCCGCCCGCGCGCGGAGATCGAGCTGACCGAGGTGGGTCCACCCAAGCGCCTCGCACCTTGGGCGCATGCGCTGGCCGCGGAGGCGAACGGACCGGCCGGCGAGTTGGCCACCGCCCGCCTGGTCCTGCTGTACGACCCGGAGGGCCAGGAGGCGTGGGACGGCGTGTTGCGGCTCGTGGTGTACCTGCGAGCCGAACTCGACCCGGAGCTGGCCACCGATCCGCTGCTGCCCGCGGTGGGCTGGTCGTGGCTGACCGACGCGCTGGAGGATTCCGGCGCGTCGTGGACCGCGCTGGGCGGCACGGTCACGCTGACCTCCTCGGCGCGATTCGGCGACATCGCGGGCCCGACCCGCAGCCACGACTTGGAGCTGCGCGGTTCGTGGACGGCGACCGACGCCGAACTCGGGCCGCACGCGGCCGCGTTCCACGAGCTGATGGCGAGCGCGGCGGGCTTGCCTCCGGTGGGCGTTTCGATGCTCGGTGGTCGCCAGAACGGCGCAGTGCACCAGGACTGAGGTCTCGCGTCGGACGCCGCCCCGGCCGGACGAATGAGCCGGGGAACGCAACCGGCGGATTCGGTGTCGCCCGATCACCGGCTGTGCTGATCGACTCCAGCGCGTAAGGTTCAGCGCAACCTCACCGACTGGTTCCGCAGCCTGCGACACGCCGAAGCGCGATTTCCTTTCGCGAAATTCACGCGTCGCCAGCGGACCAGTTGATCGTGCGAATTTTTCACGATACGCGTTCGTATTAAGTCGCTTGGCCACGCTCCGGCGTTACCGGGATCGGTCACAGTCACCCGAAAGAGCGATGCGATCATGTCCGGGTAACAACTCGATCGGGATAGATACCCGATTGATCGTCCCGCTGACCCGCTTGGGCGGTTACGCTGCCCCCGACGACACCACTTTCGGTCGATCAGTGGCGCGGCTGATTGGTCGAGAGTCCCGGTGCCGGTCGGGGGGCACGACCGACTCCAGGGAGGTAGTGACGTGGCTGCCGTCGGCTTAGGTCAGGCCGCTCGAACCACGCCTGCTGGCGCTTTGCCAGCCAACATGGTCCCGCACCCGCGGGAAGAGCTGTTCACGGTGCTCGTGGTGGACGACCATCCGCTGCTCCGGGAGGCAATCGCCGCCCGGTTGCTGCAGATGGGCGCTGGCACGGTGCACGAGGCCGCATCCATGGCCGAAGCCAGGGCTCGTGCTCTGGCGACCGGTCCGTGCGACCTCGCGATCCTCGATCTCGGACTCCCGGACGGGACCGGCATCGAACTGGTAACGGAACTCCGGAGCCAGGGCTGGCCGCGGATCGTGGTGCTCGCTTCGTCCGATGACCCCTATGCGGTCCGGGCCGCCTTCCAGGCAGGTGCGCAGGCGTACCTGTTGAAGTCGGCCTCTCCGATGGTGGTCACCGACGGTGTGCGCCGCGTACTCGACGGTGGTGTGTACGCGGATCCCAGCGTGGCGCCGGTGCTTGCCGCCGGTACCCGCGTGCCGGGAACCGACAACACGCCTCGCGAGCTGTCCGGGCGCGAAGTCGAAGTTCTCCAGTTGGTGGCCGATGGCCGGTCCAACAAGGAGATCGGCGAGGCCCTGAACCTGTCCGCGCTCACGGTGAAGAGCCACCTGTCGCGGATCGGGCGCAAGTTGGGCACGGGTGACCGGGCACAGATGGTTGCGCTGGCCATGCGGGCCGGCGTGATCAGGTGACCGGACGCTGACACACCTGCACCGGTGCGGTCGCCCCGACGAGCTCGGGGGCAAGTCACCCCACGGCACGGGCCGAAGCACGTAAGGTCTGGTAGCCGTGGAAGCTGCAAGCCCCGAGACCGTCGGGTCCGACCGCCCGGAGCCGGTGTTGTTGACCGAACCCACCGACGGCGTACCGCCGGTGGTGGATACACCTGCCGAGTTGCAGGCGGCCGCGACCGCACTGGCCGCGGGCACCGGACCGGTGGCCGTCGACACCGAGCGCGCCTCCGGTTATCGCTACTCGCAGCGCGCCTACCTGGTGCAACTGCGCAGGGAAGGTGCGGGCACGGTGCTGGTGGACCCGGTTGCGCTGGACGGCGCGCTGGATCCGCTGGTACCGGCTTTGGCCGACACCGAGTGGGTGCTGCACGCTGCGTCGCAGGACCTGCCGTGCCTGGCCGAGCTCGATCTGCGTCCTTCGCGATTGTTCGACACCGAATTGGCCGGTCGGTTAGCCGGATTCGAGCGGGTCTCGCTCGGTGCGCTGGTGGAGCGCATACTCGGCTACCGGCTGGAGAAGGGGCATAGCGCCGCGGACTGGTCGCGCCGACCGTTGCCGGAGGACTGGCTGGTGTACGCCGCGCTCGACGTGGAACTGCTGATCGCCCTGCGCGACGCGATGCACGACGAACTGGTGCGGCAGGGCAAGCTGGACTGGGCGTACGAGGAGTTCGAGGCGGTCCGCACCGCCGAACCGGCTCCGCCGCGCGCCGAGCCCTGGCGCCGCACTTCCGGAATTCACCGGGTGCGCAATCCTCGGCAGCTCGCCGCGGTTCGAGCGCTTTGGCAAACGCGGGACAGCTTCGCGCGGGACCGCGATCTCGCGCCGGGCCGGGTGCTGCCCGATTCCTCGATCGTGCAGGCCGCGCAGGCCAACCCGAATACCGAGGCGGAGCTCGTCGCGCTGCCGGTGTTCGGCGGACGGCAGCAGCGACGCCGGGCTTCGATCTGGCTGCAGGCGTTGCGGACGGCGCGTCGGCTTGAGAACGACGAACTACCGACTCCCACCACGGCGCACGACGGCCCGCCCCCGACGAACCGGTGGGCCGACCGGGACCCCGAGGCGGCTGCGCGGCTGTCGGCGGTTCGCGCCGCGTTGTCGGAGATCGCCGAACGCCACAACCTGCCGTTGGAGAACCTGCTGCTGCCCGACCTGGTGCGGCGCACCTGCTGGACCCCGCCCGAGGACCGCAGTGCCACCGGAGTGGCCGAGCTCTTGCGCGGCAAGGGGGCTCGCGAGTGGCAGATCGACCTGACCGCCCATTCGCTGAGCGCTGCCCTGCAAGCCACCCCACCACCGGACACGGCATAGCGCTCGACCGGGTCCGGTCCCGGTCAACGAGAGCTCAGCCGCAGGCTAGAAGCTGTAGCGGAGCACCGTGGTGCTGATCCGCCGGGACAGCGCCGGGCTTCGCGCCGAAAGGATGCTGACCAGGCTGCCGACCAGCCGGATGCCCAGCGGCAGCTCGGCAGCCTCGGGACCTTGCGCCGGGAAGGTCTCCTCGACCAGCTTCAGGCCCGCAACCCAGCGTTCCGGGTCACGGGGGTCGTCGAAGCCTGGATTGACCACCCCATCGGCAATGCCGCCGAAGGCACGGGGGTAGTGCTTGACCACCCAGACGGCGAGCTTGGGATAGCCGTTGAACGCCAGCTCCCCGCTGGGGAAGTGGCTGGTGAGCCGCTTCAGCAGGGACACGAAGCCATCCTGGGTGAGAAACGGCACCAAGCCGTCGGCGACGATCACTGCCGGTCGGTCGGCGGGAACGTCGTCCAGCCATTGCGCATCGGTCAGGTCCACCCCGATACCGCGGGCATTGGCGCGTTGCGCCAGCACCTGCCGCCGGACGGCGACGACCTCGGGGAAGTCGACGTCGTACCAATCGACGGTGGCTGGCGGGTCGACTCGGAAGACCCTGCTGTCCAGCCCGGCGCCCAGATCCAGCACGATCGCGTCGGGGTGACGGATGACGAACTGTTGCACGACCTCGTCCAGTTTCTTGGCCCGCATCGCGATGTCGAAGAGCTTGCTCTTCGGCAGCGGGAACTTGGCGAGGTCGTACCCGATCTTCCTGACGATCTCGTCGGCCGTGGTGTCGCCGAGGAAGGGGCGCGGCAGGCGGCTGTCCAGCGCCCTGCCGCCCAACGTCAGGAACAGGCTCTGCTGCGCCGGTGTGAAGGTCGGAAGAGTGACACCCATGTAGCTCAGTCCTTCTCTTGTTGTGGTGGCCGCGCAGCAGCCCATGCGTCCTGGGCGGCCTTCAGAGGCGCGTCGTCGGTGTAAAGGCCGTGGGTGTAGAGCTCAAGCGTCGGCAGTGCCAGGCGGCGCAGGACGTCAGGACCGAAACGCTCCTGGCCCAGTGCCCGCGCCAGCGGGGGCGGCATGGTCAGCACGGCCTGGCTGATCAGGATGTTCAGCACCGCCAGCCCGCGCGGGTCCGAGGACCTGCGCATCGTGCCGTCGGCCGCTCCTGCCCTGAAGATCGCTTCGGACTCCGCCACCATCGCGGTGACGAACGTGTTGGCGGCGGGCGTGTCCTCAGCGATCGCGCGGGCCATGTACTGCGCCTGGAGCCGGTACTCCTCGGGGTTTGCCAGGTATTCGCCGTGGAGGTCCTGCAGGCCAGCTCCGGCCGGACGCCCAGCGGCGCGTGCCCTGTTGGTCAGCACGCGCAGGACGTGCTCGTCGCAGGCGCGCAGCAGCCCTTCTTTGCTGCCGAAGTGGTGAAAGATCAAGCCGACGCTGACCCCCGCGGCCGCCGCGATGGCACGCAGGTTCGTCTTCTGGAAACCGTCCCGGCCGAAGTGGGCGATGGCGGCGTTGCGGATCTTGGCCTGAGCGGTCAAGTCCGCCGCAGGGGAATCGTCCGAGCGGGCTGAACTCATGTTCAGCATGCTAAACCCAGGTTCAGTCATCGGCAAGGCGCGCGTTCTTCTAGCGCACGACCCGATCGGCAGAACCTGCCGCCGAAGCCCGTTCGACAGCCGACACCACTGCGATGATGAGCTTCGCGACGGCCCACCGAGGCGGGCCCTTTGTTACCGTCGAGTAATAAGCGCTAGAGTGTGGTTACCGGCCGGTAAGTGACGTCTGCCGAGCCGGCCGCGCACCATCCACCAAGCCAGTGAGGAGCACGCCGTGGCCGCACCTGCGTCGGCACCCGCCGACAGCCGCAGCCGCCCAGCGGTTCGGGACGTGGTCTTCGTCGACGGCGTACGCACGCCGTTCGGCAAGGCCGGTTCCAAGGGCCTGTACGCCGAGACCCGCGCCGACGACATGATCGTCAAGGTCATCCGGGAGCTGCTGCGGCGGCACCCGGAACTCCCGGCGGAGCGCATCGACGAGGTCGCCATCGCCGCAACCACCCAGACCGGCGACCAGGGCCTGACCATCGGCCGCAGCGCCGCGCTGCTGGCCGGGCTGCCCAAGTCGGTCCCCGGCTTCGCCATCGACCGGATGTGCGCCGGGGCCATGACGGCGGTGACCACCGTCTCCAGCGGCATCGCCTTCGGCGCCTACGACGTGGTGATCGCCGGTGGTGTCGAGCACATGGGCAGGCACCCGATGGGCGAAGGCGTCGACCCCAACCCGCGCTACGTGTCCGACAAGATCGTCGATCCGTCGGCGCTGATCATGGGCTCCACCGCGGAGAACCTGCACGACCGCTTCCCCGCGCTGACCAAGCAGCGCACCGACTCCTACGCGGCGCTGAGCCAGCAGCGCTACGACGATGCGCTGCGGGACGGGAAGATCACCCCGGACCTGGTGTCGGTGTCCACCCGCTCCCAGCAGGGCTGGGGACTGGCCAGCACCGACGAGCCGCCGAGGCCGGGCACCACCGTCGAGGCGCTGGCCGGGCTCAAGACGCCGTTCCGACCGCACGGCCGGGTCACCCCCGGCAACGCCGCGGGCCTCAACGACGGCGCCACCGGCTGCCTGCTGGCCGACGCGGACACCGCGGCGGAACTCGGCCTGCCGACCCGGATGCGGCTGGTCGGCTACGCCTTCGCCGGGGTGGAGCCGGAGGTGATGGGTGTCGGACCGGTGCCAGCCACCGAGAAGGCGCTGCAACGCACCGGGCTGAGCATCGACGACATCGGCCTGTTCGAGATCAACGAGGCCTTCGCGGTGCAGGTGCTGGCGTTCCTGGAGCACTTCGGCATCGCCGACGACGACCCGCGGGTCAACCCGTGGGGCGGCGCGATCGCCTGCGGGCACCCGCTGGCGTCCTCCGGGGTGCGGCTGATGACGCAGCTGTCCCGGCACTTCGCCGAGCACCCCGAGGTGCGCTACGGCATCACGACCATGTGCATCGGCTTCGGCATGGGTGGCACGGTCATCTGGGAGAACCCGAACCACAACGCAGGAGGCGCCCGATGAAGACCGACTCCGCGGCGCTGTTCCCGGACGAGGTGGTGACCGAGGCGTTCACCCGGCTCGTCGACGTCCCCGGTCTGGCTGGCAAGCTCGCGCTGATCACCATCGACAACGGGCACGACCACACCCGGCCGTCCACCTTCGGACCGGGCGGGCTGACCAGCCTGAACGCCGCGCTGGACGAGGCCTTCGCGGCCCAGCCCGCGGCCATCGCCGTCACCGGCAAGCCGTTCGTGTTCGCCGTCGGCGCCGACCTGACCGGCATCGGGCGGATCACCGAACGGGAACAGGCCCGCCAGATCGCCCAGACCGGGCACGACGTGTTCCGGCGGCTCACCGAGTCGAAGATCCCGACCTTCGCCTTCGTCAACGGCGCGGCGCTCGGCGGCGGCCTGGAGCTGGCGCTGTCCTGCCACTACCGGACGGTGTCGGTAGCGGCCGGGGCGATCGCCTTCCCGGAGTGCTTCCTCGGTCTGTTCCCCGGCTGGGGCGGCACCCAACTGCTGCCGAACCTGATCGGCCCGGACGCCGCGGTGACGGTGATCATCGAGAACGCGCTGAGCCAGAACCGGATGCTCAACCCGAAGAAGGCCCGGCAGCTGGGCATCTTCGACGAGCTGCTGGACAGCCCGGACTTCCTGGAGGAGTCGATCCGCTGGGCGGTGCGGGTGGTGGGCGGCGAGCAGACCGTGTCGCGCCCGGAGATCGACCGCGGCAAGGGCTGGGACGACGCGGTGGCCCGCGCCAAGGACATCGTCGAGTCGCGCACCAACGGCGCCTCCCCAGCGGTGACCAAGGCCGTCGAGCTGATCGACCTCGCGCGCAAGAACGACCTCGACTCCGGCTACGCCGCCGAAACCGAGGCGCTGGCCGACGCGCTGTGCTCCGATGAGCTGCGCGCCGGGCTCTACTCGTTCGACCTGACCCAGAAGCGGGCCAGGCGGCCCGCTGGGGCGCCGGACAAGTCCCTGGCGCGCGAGGTCACCAAGGTCGGTGTGGTGGGTGCCGGGCTGATGGCCGGGCAGCTGGCGCTGCTGTTCGTGCGCCGCTTGGAGGTGCCGGTGGTGATCACCGACATCGACCAGGAGCGCATCGACCGGGGCGTGGGTTACATCCACGGCGAGATCGACAAGCTCGCGGCCAGGGGAAGGCTTTCCCCGGACGCGGTGAACCGGCTCAAGGGCCTGGTCACCGGCTCGCTGGACAAGAAGGCCTTCGCCGACGCCGATTTCGTCATCGAAGCCGTCTTCGAGGAGATGTCGGTCAAGCAGCAGGTGTTCGGCGAGCTGGAGGAGCACCTCTCCGCCGAGGCGATCCTGGCCACCAACACCTCGTCGCTGTCGGTCACCGAGATGGGCTCGAAGCTCAAGCACCCGGAGCGGGTGGTCGGCTTCCACTTCTTCAACCCGGTCGCGGTGCTGCCGCTGCTGGAAGTGGTGCGCGGCGAGCAGACCGACGACGCCGCGCTGGCGACCGCGTTCAAGGTCGGCAAGCAGCTGAAGAAGTCCTGCGTGCTGGTCAAGGATGCGCCCGCGTTCGTGGTCAACCGGCTGCTGACCCGGTTCATGGGCGAGATCATCGCGACCGTCGACGAGGGCACGCCGTTCGAGGTGGCCGACAACGCGCTGGCGCCGCTGGGCCTGCCGATGAGTCCGATGGTGCTGCTGCAACTGGTCGGTCCCGCGGTCGCCCAGCACGTCAACGGCACCATGCACGCCGCCTACCCGGACCGATTCGGGCTCAGCGACAACATGCAGCGCTTCGTCGACGCGGGCAAGACCGCGGTGTGGATCACCGACGACTCCGGCAAGCAGGTGGTCGATCCCGAGGTGGCCGCGCTGTGGCAGCAGGGCGACGAGCCCTCGACGTCCGAGCAGGTGCGGGAGCGGGCGCTGAACGCACTGGCCGAGGAGATCCGGTTGATGCTCGACGAGGGCGTCGTCGCCGAGGCGCAGGACATCGACCTGTGCATGATCCTCGGCGCGGGCTGGCCGTTCTGGTTGGGTGGCGTCTCCCCGTACCTGGACCGGGCGGGCATCGCGGAAAAGGTCAACGGCAAGCGCTTCCTCGCCCCAGGCGTGGCCTCCGTCCCCGCCTGATGGGCGGCACGATCGGGGCCGGAGCGGATCGCCCCGGCCCCGATCGGTTGCGTGAAGCCGAGCCCCCTGTTCTGCCATGATGGAGCGGACGGAAATGAGGTGATGGCTGGTGACCGCGCTTGTTCAGCACGAACTGGGGCCGTTCACGATCGCCGACTGGCACGCGCTCCCCGCCCGCGAGGACGGTTCGCGCCTGGAACTCATCGAGGGGTACTGGCTCGTGACGCCACCGCCGAGTGGGCAGCACCAGTGGGCGGAGAAACGGATCATCTCGCTTTTCGACCGCGCCATCAGCGTGGCCCAGCGAAGCGATCTCTTCGCGGTTGGCGGCATCGGCATCGAGATCAGCACGAGTTACCGCTCCGCTCTCATTCCAGACTTCGTCGTGCTCGACACACCGCCCGTCGGGGCATCGTTCCAGCCCGCGAACGCGCTGCTCATCGGCGAGATCTGGTCCCCCGGCAACACCCCGAGCGAGCGGCAGGAGAAATTCCAAGCCTGTGAACGATCCGGCGTGCCGTTCTTCTGGAGCGTTGCTCAAGACCGAGGCGGCCCGACCGAACTCGCGGCCTACCGGCTGGACAACGGTCGGTACGTGTGCGAAGCAACCGCGAAGGCCGGTCAGGGGCCGGTGCGAATCACCGCGAGCCCGGTTCCGCTGGAAGTTGATGTGACCTCACTCCGGCTCTGAACCGGGTTCACTGGTCACGGTGCTGCTGGAAGTTGGACCGTGACGGCCAGGCCGCCCCTGGGAAGGGGTTCCGCCCAGACCCGGCCGTGGTGGGCTGCCGCCGCCGCTCGGACGATCGACAGACCTAGACCCGCTCCGCTTCGGGCTGTTCGCTGGATGCCCGCTCGGCGGAACGGTTCGAACAGGGTTTCCACCTGGTCCGGCGGGATCTGCGGACCAGCGGATGCCACCCGCAGAATTGTCCACTGTGGACCACTGCCGGTGGCGATCTCCACCCAGCCGCCGTCGACGTTGTGCCGCACCGCGTTCTCCAGCAGGTTCCCCGCGACCCGCTCCAGCAGCGCCGGATCGCCCACCGCGAAAGCCGGTTCCTCGCAGCACTTGACGCGCAGCCCGCGCTGCCGCGCCTCCGGCTCGACCGCCCGCAGCGCGCGGCCCACCACCTCGGTGAGATCCACCGGCTCGCGCACCGCCAGCTCGACGCCTTCGGTCCGGGCCAGCAACAGCAGAGCTTCCACCAGCCGCTCCGCGCGGGCGGTGGCCTCGCGGACCACATCGGCCATCCGGCGCAGCTCCGCCTCGTCGGCGCCCGGATCCGACAGCGTGACATCGAGCTCGGTGCGGATCACCGACAGCGGGGTGCGCAGCTCGTGGCTGGCGTTGGCGACGAAACGGCGCTGCGAGTCGAACGCCGCCTGCAACCGGTCGAGCATCGCGTCGAAGGTGTCGGCCAGCCGGGCGACTTCGTCGCGCGGGCCGCTCAGCGCGATCCGCTCGTCCAGGGACTCCGCGGACAGCCGCCGGGCGGCCTCGGTCACCTCGTGCAGCGGTCGCAGCACCCGACCGGTGACCAGCCACGCCAGCAGTGCGGCGGCCACGACCACGGCGACGAAGGCGAAGCCACCGATCAGCAGGACCTGGTGGCGCGCGGAGTTGCGCAACGCCTCGCCGAGCAGCTCAGCTGGCACGTCCACGCCGCGAACCCGAACCAGGGTGCCGTCCGGCAGCCGGGGAACCGCGGCCACCACGTTGCCGACCAGCATCCAACCCAGCCACAGCAGCAGGCCGCTGACCACGGCGACCAGCGCGGTCGCCAGCAAGGTCAGCCGCACCCGCAGGCCGGGCCCGCGGCGGGTGATCGATCGGGCGGCCGCGCGCATCGGGTCAGTCCTGGGCGTGTTCGGCGCGGCCAGCCGACGGCACCCGGTAGCCGGAGCCGACCACGGTTTCGATGATGCTGGGCTCCCCCAACTTCTTGCGCAGCGTCATCATCGTGACCCGCACGGTCGTGGTGAACGGATCCGCGTTCTCGTCCCACACCCGTTCCAGCAGCTCCTCGGAGCTGACCACGGCACCACCGGCCGACAGCAGCACCTCCAGCACGCCGAACTCCTTGCGGGTCAACTCGACCTCGCCGTCGCGCCGGTGCACGGTGCGCCGCGCCGAATCCAGCTGCAATTCCCGCGCGGTGAGCAGCGGCGGCTGCGCTGGGGTGGCGCGCCGCCCCAGCGCCCGGACGCGGGCGATCAGCTCGACGAACGCGAACGGCTTGGCCAGGTAGTCATCCGCGCCCAGGGACAGGCCTGCCACGCGGTCCTCGACGGTGCCGCTGGCGGTGAGCATCAGCACCCGGGTCAGCTCGCCGGAGGACACCATTTGGCGGCACAGCTCGTCGCCGGACATGCCCGGCAGGTCCCGATCGAGCACCAGCACGTCGTACCGGGTGATCGACGCCTTCTCCTGGCCGCTTTCGCCGTCGTAAGCGACGTCCACGGCCATGCCTTCCCGGCGCAGCCCGCGAGCGATCGCGTCGGCCAGCGGCTTCTCATCCTCGACGACCAGGATTCGCACGTGTTCACCCTGCCACAGCTGAGGAAGCGAACCGGTCAGGTGTCCTTCGGGGCGCTATTTCGCCCGCCCAGCTGACGGATCGTTCAGCCGTTCGCGGCTTCCGGCCGGTCGTTGTTCGCCGCGATCCGCAGCGGCGCCATCCGCGCGCCGCCGCGGTTGGCGACCCACTCCGTGATGCGGCGGGCGATGTCCTGCTCGGTGAGCCCTAGCTCGGCCAACACCTCTTCGCGGGCGGCGTGGGTCAGGAACCGGTTCGGGACCGCGACATCGCGCAGCGGAACGTCCAACTCGGCGTCGCGCAGCGCGGCCGCCAGCGCCCAGCCGAACCCGCCGTGCCGCCCGCCGTCCTCCAGGGTGACCACCAGCCGATGCTGCGCGGCAAGCTCGACGACCTGCCCCGGCACCGGCACCACCCAGCGCGGATCCACCACGGTGACCCCGATGCCCTGCGCCGCGAGCCGGTCCGCCGCGGCCACCGCCAGCTGCCCGAACGCACCCACCGCGGCCAGCAGCACATCGTTGGCCTCGCCCGCGGCCGGACGGCGCAGCACGTCCACCCCGTCGACGCGCTCGACGGCCGGGACCTCCTCGATGACCGAGCCCTTGGAGAACCGCACCACGGTCGGCCCGTCGTCAACGGCGACCGCCTCGCGCAGCTCCTCGCAAAGCGTCACCGCGTCGCGCGGCGCGGCGACCCGGATGCCCGGGATCAAGCCCAGGATCGACAGGTCCCACATGCCGTTGTGGCTGGCGCCGTCATCACCGGTGATCCCGGAGCGGTCCAGGGTCACCGTGACCGGCTGCCGGTGCAGCGCCACGTCCATCAGCAGCTGGTCGAAGGCCCGGTTCAGGAACGTCGAGTACACCGCGAACACCGGGTGCACACCGCCCATCGCCAGCCCAGCGGCCGAGGTCATGCCGTGCTGCTCGGCGATGCCCACGTCGAAGCAGCGGTTCGGGTACGCCTCGGCGAACTTCTTCAACCCCGTCGGGCCGAGCATCGCGGCGGTGATGGCCACCACGTCGGGGCGCCGCGCGCCGATGCGCACCAGTTCATCGGAGAAGACGTCGGTCCAGCTCTTCGGGGCGGGCTTGGTCGGCAGCCCGGTCTCCGGGTCGATCACCTTGACCTGGTGCATCTGCTCGGCCTGGTCGTTCTCGGCCGGGGCGAACCCGTTGCCCTTGCGGGTCACCGCGTGCACGATCACCGGCCCACCGAAGGACTTGGCCATCGACAGCGCGTGCTCCATCGCCCGCAGATCGTGACCGTCGACCGGGCCCAGGTACTTGATCCCGAGGTCGGAGAACATCACCTGCGGACTGATCGCGTCCTTGATACCGCTCTTGGCCGCGTGCAGACCGGTGTACAGCGAGCGCCCGACCACCGGCAGGTTGCGCAGCGTGCGGCGACCGCTTTCCAACGCCTTCTCGTAACTGGGATTCAGCCGCAGGGCGGCGAGATGTTCAGCGAGACCACCGATGGTCGGCGCGTAGGAGCGGCCGTTGTCGTTGACCACGATCACCACCGGGCGCTCCTGGTCGGCGGCGATGTTGTTCAGCGCCTCCCAACACATCCCGCCGGTGAGCGCACCGTCGCCGACGACCGCCACCGCGTGCCGCAGCTTGCCGCTGAGCTGGAAGGACCGGGCCAGACCGTCGGCATAGGACAGTGCGGTGGAGGCGTGGCTGTTCTCCACCAGGTCGTGCACGCTCTCGGTGCGCGACGGGTAGCCGGAGAGGCCGCCGCGCTTGCGCAGCCGGTCGAAACCGTCCTGACGACCGGTGATGATCTTGTGCACGTAGGCCTGGTGGCCGGTGTCGAACAACACGGCGTCCTGGGGCGAGTCGAAGACCCGGTGCACGGCCAGGGTCAGTTCCACGGCGCCCAGGTTCGGCCCCAGGTGCCCGCCGGTGCGCGACACCTTCTCGATCAGGAACTGCCTGATCTCCGCGGCCAGTTCCACCAGCTCAGCGTGCTTCAGGCGCTTGACATCGGCCGGACTGTGCACGGACCCCAGCAGCGTCACCGCTCCACCTCAATCGTCGTGCCGGTCGGTTTCATTCGCATGCCCAGGCCCGGCTTGGTCACCTGGCTCCGCCGCGATGCATAGCGCGCTCCAGTCTACGGAGGGCCCCGCCGGCGGCCCGGTGTGGTGCGGATCCCGCCGCGCCGATCCACTCGGCGGTTTGAACCCCGGCCAACTCGTACCACTGCGCAACCGACGGTTGCTAGCGTGCGTCCAACCAATCATGGAGGCCGAAATGATCAACCACGGAGGGCCGGAATGACGAACCCGGACGGCCGAAGGGCTGAACTCGAAGCGCGCAACGCGGCCATGCGCGAGCAGGTGTCGTCGCTACTCGAAGGCCTGCAGCGGCAGACCGCGCAGCTGCACGAGGCGCAGGCCGCGGCAATGGCGGCCACCGGCCAGGCGACCTCCGCGGACGGCCTGGCGACAGTGCACGTCAACGCCGTGGGCATCGTCACCGACGTCCAGGTCTCCCCGTCGGCGTTCAAGCACAGCACCCCGGAGAAGCTCGGGCGCAGCTTCCTGCAGGCCGCCCAGGCCGCGGCGCAGGATGCGCGGAGCAAGGCCGACTCGGTGATGGCTCCGCTGCAGGAGCAGGTGCCGGATCTGCCGGACCTCTTCCCGGACGCTCCGTCGCTGAAGGATCTGCTGCCGACTCCACCGGAACCAATCACCCCCGCTGCTTCGTCCAACCCGCCGGAAGACGAGGACTGGGAGGACTTCGATCCCCGGTCCAACTACCGGAGGGATCACTGGTGACCGGCTTCGACGTAAACCCCGAGGCGTTGCGCGGTGCGTCTCCCCAGTTCGACGGCGCGGCGGACAAGCTGAAAGCCGCCATGGACAAGCTAAACGGCGTGCTGCAGGCCGAAGGCAAGTGCTGGGGCGGTGACGACGCCGGGCAGGAGTTCGCCAAGGACTACGAGCCCGGTTCGCAGCAAGCCGTCGACGCCTTCTCCGGCCTGACCAACTCACTGCACCAGATCCGCGGTGAACTCGACAACACCGCGAACACCTGGGCAACCGACGACACCAACAACGCGGACAGCTTCCGCTGAGCACGGAGAATCCAGATGGGGATCGAGATTCCAGATGCGGTGAAGTGGCTGACGCCGATCGTGGTGGGAGCCAGTTGGCCGGAGGGTGACGAGACCGCGCTGCGCCGGGTCGCCGAGGCGTGGACGGCGGCGGGCAAGGACGTCGACGACGTCGTCGGGCAGACCGAGGCGGCGGTGCAGGCGGCGCTGGGCACCATGAAGGGCCAGACGGCGGATGCGTTCGAGACGTTCGCGAAGGACTTCGTCAACGGCGACGCCGGATACCTGCCGGAACTGAAGAAGCTCTGCGAGGCGCTCGGCGAAGGTGCCGATGGTGCTGCGCTGGAGATCGAGTACACCAAGATCAGCATCATCGCGGCGTTGGTCATCCTGGCGGCGCAGATCGCCGCGATGATCGCCTCCGCGGTCGCCACCTTCGGCGCGAGCACGGCCGGGATTCCCATTGCCCAGACGGCGACCCAGCTGACCGTGCGCACGTTCTTCCAACAGCTGCTGCAGAAGATCGGGCAGCAGATCCTGCTCAACGTCGCGATCAACGTCGGGCTGGACGCCGGGATCCAGGGCTACCAGTTCGCCACGGGCGACCGGAAGAGCTGGGACTGGTCCAACACCGGCAACGCGGCGATCTCCGGTGTCGCGGCGGGCTTGGCCGGCGGCCTGGTCGACGGCCTCGCTCCCGGCATCGGCCAGCAGATCGGCAAGGACCTGGCGGGCAACGCCACCAAGAACTTCACCGAGGCCGCCGCCTACGGCGCCGCGCGGGGTGCGCTGTCCGGGATGCTCGGCAACACCATCAACAAGGGCATGCACGGCGAGCTGCCGAGCTGGGGCGACTTCACCTCGGGCGCCATCTCCGGTGGTGTCGGCGGTGCGACCGGCGGCATGCAGGGCAGGCACGAGGGCCTGAACGCGACCTGGGAAGGCAACGGCCGGGCCGAGATCCCGGGCGGTGGCGAGTGGGTCTCCGGCTCCAACAACCAGGGCTGGCGGTTCCAGACCGACGAAGGCGCGGTCGTCGGGGCCAATGTGGACAGTCCGTACAGCGGCGGTTTCAACTCCGAGTCGGTCGGCCAGCACGTCAACATCCCGGGCGGGCCGAACAACGTCAACGACAACGACTACGGCGAAGTCGACGACAAGCCGCAGCAGGCGCCCGGCAAGTTGGACCTGCCGGACCCGCCGAAGCAGGAGCGGTGAGCCGCAACGGGTACGGGTTCTGCCCGCACCCGTTTCACGTCCAGGGGCGCCAGGCCGGGATCGGGGCGACGTCGGGGCGCGGATCGCCCCAGGCCGGGCTGTCCGGCGGGAGCTGGTGCAACTCGGCGAACTCCATCCGGCGCCGCACCCGCAGCCACGCGAAGACCAGGTAGCCGCCGAGCGCCAGCAGGACGGCGCCAACGATCCACAGCCCCGGGTCGGTGATCGCCCGACCGACGGCGATGGTCAGCAGCATCGAACCGAGCACCGCGGCCGCGAAGCCCGCCGGTCCCCGGAAAGCCGTGTACGCCTGGGTCTGCCTGGCGTCGCGGAACGTCGTGGTGCGCGCGACGGCCCATTCGCGCAGCGCGTGCCAGGAGGTGAGGTCCTGCGGACCGGTGCGCTGCGGCCAGGCCGCGGTGGACCGGCGGCGCACGATCGCGGCCACCAGCCGCGGGTCGGTGACGGCCACCAGCCACTGCTGCGCCCCGGCGACCAGCCGCACCGCAGGCGCGCGGCGCAGCCGGACGCCGGTGCCACCGGGCAGTGGCCACCAGGCCTCGTCGGCGTCGATCTCGCCGGGCTGGGCCAGCGACAGCTCCGCCAGCGGCAGCGCGTGGTCGACGTGCCCGCCACCGGCTCGGACGTTCCGCGCCAGCACCACCCGGTCCCGGCCGATCCGCAGCCGCCCGGCGCCCGGCGAGCCGGTCGGGACCGCGATCTCCACGTCGCGCTCGGCGAGGTCCAGAGCGGGCGCGGTGTAGCGGCGGTGCGCCGCCCGCGCCAGCAGCGGCGCGACGACCAGCACCACCAGCCCGAGCAGACCGAGCGGGGCGGCGAAGATCAGGTTGGCGACCGCCTGCGGCACTGCGGCCAAAAGCGCCCAGCCGGGCCAGCGGCGCGGGGTCCGCGCGTCCAGCAGCCATCCCACCGCGGCGAGCGCGATCCACCCCGCCGCCCAGACCAGGAAGAAACCGGGCGCGGCGGACAGACCGAGCAGCAGCGCCAGCGCGGGCAGCAGCACCACGCCCAGCCCGGCCAGCCCCAGTGCCACCGGGCGGCGTCCGGGCACGGATTCCCGTGCGGTGCCGGGCTTTCCGGGTACCGCCCGCACCGCGGTTCCCGCCTCCGGCGGGGCCGGTAGCGCCTCCGGCACGTGTTCGCGTCGTGTCATCTCGCGGATCCCAGTCCTCGAATCCCAGTCCTCGAACGGTCAGCAACCACCGAAGTCGATGCGCATCGGTTCCCGCCCGCGCGTGGCGACGCGGGCGCGCAGCAGCTCGGCGAATTCCGCGTCGACCGGCAGCAGCTGCGCGTCGTGCCGGGTGCGGACCACCACCACGTCGCCGGGCGGCACCGACACCCCGCGCCCGTCGGCGAGCCACGCCCAGGCCCGGTCCTCCGGCGTGCTCGACCGCGTCCCGATCTCGGTGATCGCCGACAGCTCGATGTCCTTGGTCGACGGCTGCCGGGCGGGCCGACCCGCGGCGGTCCGCACGGTCAGCCGCAGCCGGTCCTCGGTCAGCAGCAAGGAGTCCTGCCCACCGCTGTGCGGGGAACGCAGCGGCAGTTGCACGACGAACTCGCTGCCGCCCAGCTCGCGCAGCGGCTGCCGCAGCATCGCGCGCCGGGCCGCCGCAGTGGCCAGCACCGGGATCGCGGTCCCGACCACCAGCACCAGCACCGGCTGCCACCAGGACAACACGCCGTTGCCGACGACCGCGATCAGCGCGAGCAGCAGCCCGAGCGCCTGCAGCGGTCCGACGACGACCGGGTACAGCAGCCAGCCGTGCGGCGTGGGGCGCCAGTCGATCCCGTCCACCGACCGCTTGGCGCCCCACGCCGCAGCTGGCATCGGCAGCACCACCAGCACGGCGATGAAGGCGTAACCCACCAGGTCCTGGGTGCCGCGCGGCCCGGCCAGCGGCAGCGACGAACCCTTCGCCACCACCGCCCAGACCAGCCCGAGCAGCGACACCACCAGCTCGGCGGCGCAGCAGAACGCGGTCACCCGCAGTCCCCACCGAGCCCGCGACCACCGCGCTTCGACCGCGTCCCGAGCCCGCGGGTCCACCCGTCCGGGCACCTCGTCAAGCCACACCCCGGCTCCTTCCCGCCAGCGCCCGCAACCCTAACCGCCCATTCGCGACCGGAAGGTGGTTTTGCGGGTGATCAGGCGGCCGGCTCCAAGAGGGCGATGCATTCGATGTGGTGGGTCATCGGGAAGGCGTCGAAGGATTCCAGTTCGGTCAGCTGGTAGCCGCGTTCGGCGAACAGGCCGACATCCCGCGCCAGCGCCGCCGGATCGCAGGCGACGTGCACGATGCGGGCCGGACGGCGCGCGGTCACCGCGTCCACCACCACGCGACCAGCGCCCTTGCGCGGCGGGTCCAGCACCACGACGTCCGGCGCGGGCAGGTCCTCGTCCACGGCCACGTTCTCCACGGTGCCCGCCCGGAACGACACCTGCGGCAGGTCCCGCAGGTTCGCCACGGCGTCCTCCACCGCGCGCTTCGACGACTCGACCAGCAGCACCGAACCCGCCGGACCGACCTGCTCGGCGAGCACCGCGGCGAACAGCCCCACCCCGCCGTAGAGGTCCCAGGCCACGCCACCGGACGGGGCCGCCGCAAGCCGCGCGACCACCTCGGAGAAGACGTCCGGCGCAGCCTTGTGCACCTGCCAGAAACCCTGCGCCGTCACGTCGAACGGCCGTCCACCAGCGGATTCGTGCGCGATCTCGCTGCCGCGCACCTGCCGGGCGATCGCGCGTCCGTGCCGTCGCTGCGGCTTGTGGTCCACGGCGGTGATGTGCACTTCGCCAGCCGCGTCCGCGGTCACCGCCAACTCCGCACCCGGCCGCCAGCGGCGATTCGTAACCTCCGCCAGCGCGCCTTCGACGGTGATCGGGCAGTCCTCCACCGGGATCACCCGGTGGCTGCGGTGCGCGCGAAAACCCGCCTGTCCCTTGCGATCCACCGCCAGTCGCGCCCGGCTGCGCCAGCGCAGCAGACCGCCGGGCAGTTCACGCACCCGCACCGGCCAGTCGATCCCGGCGATCCGCTGCAACTGCTCGGCGATCACCGCGGCCTTCAGCTCCCGCTGCGTCTCGCCGGAGGCGTGCTGCCAGTCGCACCCGCCGCAGCGGTCGCGGCCCAGCGCCAGGTCGGCCAGTGGGCACGGCGGGCTCACCCGTCCCGCCGCGGCGGTCAGCACCTCGACCGCATCGGCGCGGCAGAAGCCGCCCCCGGCGTCCTCGGTGACCTCCGCGACCACGACCTCCCCGGGCAGCGCGTGCCGGACGAACACCACCCGACCCTCGTGCCGGGCCACGCAATGGCCGCCGTGCGCGACCGGGCCGATCTCGACTTCCAGCCGTCTACCGGTCCAGTCCAGCTTTTCGGTCACCGCTCACCTTTCCGTTCGTACCCAGCCCGCGCCGGGTCGCGCCCGGCATCGAGGTGAGCTGCTTCTGGCGGACGCGAGTGGAGGACTCCAGCTGCCACGGCACGCTGGTGACCATCACGCCCGGTTGGAACAGCAGACGGCTCTTGAGCCGCAGCGCGCTCTGGTTGTGCAACAGGTGCTCCCACCAGTGGCCGACGACGTATTCGGGGATGAACACCGTCACCACATCGCGCGGACTGTCCCGTCGGATCCGCTTGACGTACTCCAGCACCGGCCGGGTGATCTCCCGGTACGGCGACTCCAGCACCTTCAACGGCATCGGCAGATTCTCCGCCTCCCAGCGCGCGGTCAGCTCGCGGGTGTCCCGGTCATCGACGTTGACCGTGACGCCTTCGAGCACATCCGGCCGGGTGGCTCGGGCGTAGGCGATCGCCCGCATGGTCGGCAGGTGCAGCTTGGAGACCAGGATCAGGGCGTGGTTGCTGGAGGGCAGCAGCGCGTCCGCCTCCTGCTGCTTGAGCTCGTCGGCGACCCGGTCGTAGTGCCGCCGGATGGCGGTCATCAGCACGTAGATCGCGGCCATCGCGGCGATGGCGATCCAGGCGCCGTGGGTGAACTTGGTGATCAGCACGATCACCAGCACGCTCGCCGTCATGAACAGGCCGAAGGAGTTGATCGCCTGCGCGCGCCGCATCCGCCGCCGGGCCTGCGGATCGGTCTCCTTGCGCAGCAGCCGGTTCCAGTGCCGGATCATGCCGCTCTGGCTGAGCACGAAAGACACGAACACGCCGACGATGTAGAGCTGGATCAGCCGGGTGACCTCGGCTTCGAAGGCGAACACCAGGATGATCGCCCCGGCGGCCAGGAACAGGATGCCGTTGGAGAACGCCAGCCGGTCGCCTCGGGTGTGCAACTGGCGCGGCAGGAACCGGTCCTGGGCGAGGATCGAACCCAGCACCGGGAAGCCGTTGAACGCGGTGTTGGCGGCCAGCACCAGGATCAGACCGGTGAAGAACACCAGGTACCACACGCCGGGCGAGAAGCCCGCGAACACCGCACCCGCCAGCTGCGCGACCAGGGTCTTCTGCTCATAACCGGCTGGCGCGCCGATCAACTGGTGCGCGGGATCCTCGGCGACCACCGCGCCGGTGATCCGGGCGAGCATGAGCAGCCCGAGGAACATCACGACCGCGAGACCGCCCATCAGGGCCAGCGTGGTGGCCGCGTTGCGGGACTTCGGCTTGCGAAACGCGGGCACCCCGTTGCTGATCGCCTCGACACCGGTCAACGCCGCACTACCGGAGGAGAACGCCCGCAGCACCAGGAACACGAACGCGACCCCGGCCATTTGGGTCTCGTCCTGCGTCAGCCCGAATCCGGCGCTCTCGGCGGGCATCTCCTGGCCGAGCACGAAAGTCCGGAAGAAGCCCCAGACGATCATGCCCAGGACGCCGATCACGAAGGCGTAGGTCGGGATCGCGAACAGCGAACCGGACTCCCGGACGCCGCGCAGGTTCATCGCGGTCAGCAGGACGATCGCCCCGACGCAGAAGACCACCTTGTGCTGCGCGACGAACGGGATCACCGAGCCGATGTTGGCCGCAGCCGAGGAGATCGACACCGCGACGGTGAGGATGTAGTCGACCAGCAGGGCGCTGGCCACCACCAACCCCCACCGGGAACCGTGGTTCACGGAGGCGACCTCGTAGTCACCTCCGCCGGAGGTGTAGGCGCGCACGTTCTGCCGGTAGGAGGCGACCACGGTGATCATCACGAGCGCCACCACGAGCCCGATCCACGGGCTGACCGCGAAGGCCGACAAGCCTGCCACCGACAGCACCAGCAGGATTTCTTCCGGCGCGTAGGCGACGCTGGACATGGCGTCGGAGGAGAACACCGGCAGCGCGATGCGTTTGGGCAGCAGCGTGTGCGCGAGGCGATCGCTGCGGAACGGACGACCGACGATCAACCGTTTCGCCGCGGTTGCGAGCTTGGACACGGCACTGAGCGTAAGCGTTCGGACTGCGGACCCGACGACGGCGGCCATCCGAATTCCTCTCAGGTCACATCCGGACCGCCACCCCTGCCCACAGACCCGTCTCACCCGGTACGGTGCACCCGCCTGGAACCGACGGGTGCGGACCGAACTGGATCCGCTTCCGGCCGGGTACGGTCGTCAGACGAGCGCGAGGTCGTCGCGACGAAGCACAACCCCGCAGCGAGGAGACAAGGTCGTGCACGTGGTGATCATGGGCTGCGGGCGGGTCGGGGCTTCCCTGGCCGCGGCCCTGCAACGGCTCGATCACACCGTGGCCGTGGTGGACAAGAACCCCCAGGCGTTCCACCGCCTGGGCAAGGAGTTCCGCGGCCAGCAGATCACCGGCAACGGATTCGACCGGGAAATCCTGGTGGAAGCGGGGATCGAGCAGGCGGCTGCGTTCGCCGCGGTGTCCAACGGGGACAACTCCAACATCGTCTCGGCTCGGGTGGCCCGTGAAACCTTCGGCGTCGAACACGTCGTGGCGCGCATCTACGACCCCAAGCGGGCCGAGGTCTACCAGCGACTGGGCATTCCCACGGTGGCCACCGTCCCGTGGACGACCGACCGGTTCCTGCGCATGCTGCTGCCCGAAGGTGTCGCCACCGCGTGGCGGGAGCCCTCCGGCACTGTCGCGGTCCTGCAGCTACCGCTGCACGATGGTTGGGTCGGCCACCGCATCGCCGAGGTGGAGAACGCCACCGGCGCGCGGGTCGCGTTCATCATGCGGTTCGGCAACGGCGTGCTGCCGGAGGCCAAAACCGTCATCCAGGCCGACGACACGGTCTACGTGGCGGCCCTGTCAGGCACTGTGACAGACGTCACCGCGGCAGCTCGCCGCACACCCGAGGAGAGCGAGTAATGCGCATCGCGATCGCGGGCGCCGGCGCGGTCGGCCAGTCCATCGCCCGGGAACTGCTCGAAGGCGACCACCAAGTCCTGCTGATCGAACGCAACGTGCAGAACTTCCACCCGAAGAACATCCCCGCCGCGGAGTGGATGCTCGCCGACGCCTGCGAGCTGGCATCGCTGGAGGACGCCGGGCTGGAGGGCTGCGACGTGGTCATCGCGGCCACCGGGGACGACAAGGTCAACCTGGTCGTGTCGCTGCTGTCGAAGACCGAGTTCGCGGTGCGCCGGGTGGTGGCCCGGGTGAACGACCCGCTCAACGAGTGGCTGTTCACCGAGGCGTGGGGGGTGGACGTAGCGGTGTCCACGCCGCGGATGCTGGCCGCGATGGTGGAAGAAGCGGTCAACGTCGGCGATCTGGTCCGGTTGATGACGCTGCGCCAGGGCCAGGCCAACCTGGTCGAGGTGACGCTGCCGGAGACCACGCCGCTGGCCGGGCGCCGGGTCCGCGACCTGAAGCTGCCCGCCGACGCGGCGCTGGTGACCATCCTGCGCGGCGGCCGGGTGATCGTTCCGCAAGCCGACGACCCGCTGGAGGCCGGCGACGAGATGCTGTTCGTGGCCACCGCGGACGTCGAGCAGAAAATCCGAACCATCGTCCACGACCACCACCCAGCGGACTGACCGGTTCAAACGCCACGCACTGCCATCGCGAAACCCTCGCTCACGGCGGCTGCGCAGAGTTGCTTGTCGTATGCGGCGAACGTCGCGATTCGCGGCTCAGCGGCCCTCGCGAGCACCGCAGTGGCCAACTGGATAGCGTCGTAAGCCCGGAGACCGAAGGTCGCGGTCAGGTGCGCGGCATGGTCGAGGACCGCAGGCCGCACCGAAACGACCGAAAACCGCGGCCCAGGCTCGTCAACGGCACCGTAGTAATCAGCCTCGAACTCGGTGATGAGGTAGCCCGCCTGCTCGTGCGTCAGGACCCGCATCCGCCGTTTCTTCCACAACGCGGCGGGAACCTCGACCCTGGCGAGCTCGGAGATGACCAGCCCGTTGAGCCTCCGAACATCCTGGTGGCCAGGTTCGTCCAGATAGAGCTTGACCACGGCAGATGAGTCGGCAAAAACGGTCACCCGCGATCCTCCGCAACGATCTCAGCCGCGGATTTGCCTCGCCTGCCAGCCGCACGGGCTTGGCGCACCGCTTCTCGATCCGGTCGAATGCGCGGTTCCCCTGGCTTTGCGAGCAACCCAACGGCGGCAAGTCGTTCACGAACCTGTTCGGCCTCGTCGCCTGCCAACTCGGGGTTGGTCGCCGCATCGAGGACCTGGGTGAGGTATTCGTTCATGCTCTTGCCAGCACGGGCAGCCGCGAATTTGACCCGCTCGACGAGCTCATCGCTCGCACGCCACGACACTTGCAACATGACAGCATGCTAGCATGCATGACAGCATTGAGGCTCGCGTCGGCGGTCAGCCCATCGATGGGTTGGAGCGGATGGGTGCGGTCTCCTGCTGGTCTTGGGCCTTCGCCTCTTCGGCGACCTTCGCCGCGCGGCGGATCGCCCAGATCGTGACGATCAGCGCCAGACCGGTCAACGGGTAGCCCATCACGATCCGCGCGAACGCCAGCCAGCCGGTCTGATCGGCGTCGTACAGCCACTGCTGCACCACGTACTTCGCCGCGAACACCACCGTCCACGCCAGCGTCGCCACGTCGTAGCCGACCAGTGCGCGGCGCTGCTTGCGCCAGGAGAAACCCAGCCCGTTCAGCGCCGACCAGGCCACGCCCACCAGGGGCCAACGAGCCAGCACCGAGACCAGGAACACGCCGCCGTAGATCAGGCTGGTCCAGATGCCCAGCAGGAAGAAGCCCTTGGCATCACCGGACCGGTAGGCGATGAACGAGCACACCGCCACCCCGATCACCCCGGAGATGGCGGGTTGCAGCGGTTCCTTGCGCACCAGCCGGAAGACCGCGATCGCGATCGCCACACCGATCGCCGACCAGATCGCGGGCATCAGCGAGGTCACGGAACTGACCAGTACGAAGACCACGATCGGAACCGCGGAGTAGGCCAGCCCGCTGACGCCGCCCATCTGTTCGAGCAGGGTCTTCTCGGGGTCGCCGGTCCGCTGTGCGGCTCGGTCCGGTTGGTGGTCGGCCGCGTCCTGGGCAGGCAGCCCGGCGGCAGATGGATCGCGTTCGCTCATGCGGTGTTCTGCAACTCGTAGTAGGGGTTGTAAAGCACCTTGCGGCCGTCACGGACGGCTATCCGGCCACGGGCCTTGATGACGCGGCCCGGTTCGATTCCGGCGATCCGGCGGCGCCCCAGCCAGACCAACGTCACGTCCTCGGTGCCGTCGTACAACTCGGCCTCCAGCGTCGGAGCCGACGCCCTCGGACAAAGGCCCACGCTGCGCACCCGGCCGAGCACCACGGCCTCCTGACCGCACTGGCACTCGCTCGCGCGCTGCGCCCCGCCCGCTTGCGACTGCTCCGAGAGATCGTCGGCATCTAACTCGGCAACATCGCTGGTCAGCCGATGTACGAGCCGACGCCAGTAGCCGCCTTCGGTCTTGCTCATCTAGCGCTCCTGTGCGCCTCGGGGCCCGACTCCGCAGCCCGTGCACCCCCAGCGTAGCCGCCGAGAACAACGTAGTCGCGGGGCCAGCGCGATTAAGAATCCAACCCGCACGATCGGCTCAGTTGATCACGCAGGGTCGTGGGTGAAAGTCGTGATTCTCACCAGATTTTTCACTCACGATGCGGCAGCGATCAGCCTGCTTGGCCGTTGTTGTTCTGGGCTTGGGCCTGTTGGATGTGCCGCTGGATCGCTTCCGGCAGCTCGATCGGCAGCGGCGTGCGCACCGGCAGCGGGTCCGCGCCGCGGACCACGATGGTCTCGTCGAGGACCGCGTACAGCAGCTTCGCGCAGTCCTTGGCGAGTTCCGCTGGTCCGGCCGCGACACCGCGCAGCAGCCAGCGCGGCCCGTCCACCCCGACGAACCGCAACGCGGCCTTCGGCGAGTCGGCGACCAGTTCGGTGCCCCAGTCGCCCTGCTCGGTGTGCACCCGCGCGCCGTCCTTGCGCAGCTGGTCGGCGAGTTCCTCGCCGACCTCGTCCCAGAGCCCGCTGCTGCGCGGCGCCGCGAACGCGCTGACGGTCAGCCGACCGACCGGGGTGACCAGGTGCACCGCGCGCACCGGTCCGGCCGGATCGACCTCGACCTGCAGCTGACCGCCCTCGGGTACCGGTAGCCGCACCGAACCGAGGTCGAGTCGCTCCACCTCGTCGTCGGGTGCCTCGCTCTCGTCGAACGGCCCGCCGTCCAGGGCGTCCTGGTCCTCGGCAGCACTCCCGTGCAGTTCGTCCTCCGCCGCGTCACGAGCGGATTTGGCCCGCCCGCGGCCCCATCCGAACATCCCCTCAGACCTCCGTCCTGTGACCGGCCTCGCCGACCGAGACCGCCAGCACCTCGTGCCCGCCGGTGGACCCGAAGCCCCCGGCACCCCGCTGCGACGCAGGCAGCTCGTCGACCTCCTGGAACACCGCGTGCTCGACCTTCTGCACGACGAGCTGGGCGATCCGATCGCCGCGCCGCAACGACAGCGGTACCGCACGATCATGATTGATCAGGCAGACCTTGATCTCACCCCGGTACCCGGAATCAACCGTGCCCGGCGCGTTGACCACGCTCAACCCGGCCTTCACGGCCAGGCCCGAGCGCGGGTGCACGAAGCCCGCGTAGCCCTCCGGCAGCGCCACCGCGATCCCGGTGCCCACCACGGCGCGTTCGCCCGGTTCGAGCACCACGTCACTGGTGGTAACCAAATCCGCACCCGCGTCGCCTGGTTTCGCGTACGACGGCAGCGGCACATCGGGGTCAAGTCGAGTCAGCAGGACCTTCACGTTCGACACGGGCGGCGAGACTACCCTGAACCCGTGTCGGAAAGCGTAGAAGCGGCCAGCATCGCCGGGGACACCCCCGGTCAGGCGAATTCGAAGGGGCATCCGGTGTTCCGCGAGCGGTTGTACGCGTCGTGGTGGACCTGGCCCCTGCCGATGATCGCCGCCGTGCTGCTCGCCGCGGAGGTGCACATGGGCTACCCGGGCGTGCGGGCCTGGCTGCCCTACGTCGTGCTGGTGCCGCTGGCCCTCGCCATCCCGGTGTGGCTGGGCCGGACCAAGATCGAGATCAGGGATGGCGAGCTGTGGGTCGGTGACGCGCACCTGCCGCTGCGGTTCATCGACGACGTCGAGCTCATCCCCGCCGCGCGGCAGCGCCAAGCGCTCGGCCCGGAGCTGGATCCGGCCGCGTTCATGGTGCACCGCGCGTCGATCCACACCTCGGTGCGGATCTGGTTGAACGACACCGACGACCCCACCCCGTACTGGGTGGTCAGCACGCGTCGCCCCGATGAACTGATCGCGGCCCTCAAGAACGGGCATTAGTGCCCGTCTTCGATCCTGTTTTGAAGCGGTTACCCGCGCCGCCACTCAACCGAGTTCAAACGACAGACGATTGAAGAACAACTGGGCACACGCCGTCAGCGTGTGCCCAGCCACTTCCCGGTCTCGTCGACGCTGGCCGCCCGGATCAGGCAGCGCAATCGCGGCAGACCAGCCGACCATTTCGGTTCTCGGCCAGTCGGCTGCGGTGATGGACGAGGAAGCAGCTTGAGCAGGTGAACTCGTCCGCCTGCTTCGGGAGCACCTTGACGGTCATCTCCTCACCGGACAGGTCCGCGCCCGGCAGTTCGAAGTTCTCCGCGATCGCCCCTTCGTCCTCGTCGACGACGCCCGATTGCGCATCGTTGCGTCGCGCCTTCAGCTCCTCCAACGAGTCCTCGGCCAAGTCCTCAGACTCGCGGCGCGGAGCGTCGTAGTCGGTCGCCATCGTGATTCACCCCTGCGTTTGTGGAGACTGCAATGGTGTGCCGCTGGTTAACGTTCCAGGACCCGGATTTGTGCCCGCTGGCGCAGTGATCGTGGTCTCGCCCTGCAACGTGTTCAGTTCCCCCGTAATGAGCGACTTGCCTCATCCGGCACTCCGTGAGGCGCCGAGAGGGTAGCTCATACAAAGTCCGCACACTCACCAGGTCACCCATAGGTGTGGTGTTTGCTGCATCCGCAGGCTGTCGAAGATCAATCCCCGGAACCGCCGGCGTCGCCTTCTTTGGTTGCCCGGTAAAGCACTCCGTGATGCGATGCCCAGGCAGTTCTTCGTTCATCATCGATTCAGTCCACCAAGCGCAGGCAGCTGCGACACGGCGGCGGCCTCCGGCGCCGCGCGACACCCGATCTACGCATAGGCTGATCTAGTGGTGATGTGCGCACGCGGGTCTAGGCATCCAGGGAGGGGCGGGACGTGTCAGCCGTGAGTGCAAGGTGGGCTCGGCGAGCCCGGTATCGGCGGCGTCGGCCACTGCCCGCTCTGGTGGTGCTCGTAGGGCTCGTGGTGCTGTCCGGCCTGCTGTGGACCCGGGTCTTCGACACCGTGGAGGACGTCGAGGCGGCGACCACCTGCAACCCGCCAGGCGCGCCGACAGCCGCACCGCAGGAAGCCGACCAACCGCAACAAGTGCCGCTGGGCGCCATGCTGCCGCGCGGCGCGCTCGATTCGACCAGCCCGATCCCGCCGCAGGACGCGCCGGTGCGAGTGCTCAACGGCAACGGCGAGGCCCGGCAGGCGTCGCTGGTCAGCGACGAGCTGGCCAGCCTCGGCTTCGCCAAGGGCGGCGCGGACAACGACCCGGTCTACGTCAACTACGACCTGAAGTGCCACGGCCAGATCCGCTTCGGCAGCGCCGGTGCCGGCGCGGCGCGGACGTTGAGCCTGATCGCTCCGTGCGCCCAGCTGATCCGCGACGAGCGCCCGGACGCTGGCGTCGACTTCGCGCTGGGGGCGGACTTCGACGACATCAAGACCACGTCGGAGGCCAAGCAGATACTCCAGGAGTTGGAGAACTGGGTGCCCCAACGGGATCAGCAGGGCGGCGCCCAACAAGAGGTGACGCCGCCGCGGATCAGCAGCGAACTGCTGACCAAAGCCCGCGAAGTGCACTGCTGACCGAACGGCTGGCCGTGCGTGGCAATGCGCGCGGAGCCCACTGCCACGCACGCCGCGTCAGACCCGCCCGGCCTCGGCGCGCTGGAGTGCTTCGGTCAACTCCTTGGCGATGCCCGGCGCAGCGCAGACGATCATCCCGTCGCCCAGGCCGTCCGTCGAACCCTGAGCGGGCAGTCGCAGTTCGGCACCGGCCTCGGCGGCGACCAGCGCACCGGCCGCCCAGTCCCACCGGTTGAGACCGACCTCGAAGACACCGTCCAGCCAGCCCGCGCCGACCGCGCACAGGTCCAGCGACGCCACCCCGGCCCGCCGGATGTCGCGCACCTGACCCAGCAGCCGACCGAGCACCTCCGCCTGCGCTGTGCGGCGTTGTACCGAGTAGGAGAAGCCGGTGCCGATCAGCGACAGGTCGAGCCGATCGGCGGCCGAGACGCGCAGCCGACGGCCGTCCAGGAAGGCGCCGTGCCCGGCCGCGGCACTCCACACCCGACCGGACACCGGCTCCACCACCGCACCGGCCACCGAGCGCCCATCGATCTGCGCGGCCAGCGAAACCGAGTACCAGGGGAAGCCGTACAGATAGTTGACGGTGCCGTCGATCGGGTCGACGACCCAGCGCAGCCCGTCCAGCGCGCCTTCACCGCCTTCTTCCTCGCCCAGCACCGACTCGCCGGGCCGCAGTCGCGCCAACCGCTCCCGCACGAGCCGTTCCACGGCGCGGTCGCCTGCCGTGACGACATCGGTCTCGGTGCTCTTGGTGTCCACCGCGCCATCCACGATCGCTTCGTCACGCACCGTGCGGGCCAACTCGGCCGCCTCACCCGCGATCCGCACAGCGACCTCGCACAAGGTTTTCGGATCTACCTCTTTTGCCAATCCCACGTACACATCGCAACACAACCCGGTTAAGGTCTGCACACCTTCGTCTGAATCGAATAGGAAGGATCAGTCATGGCGACTGCCCGCGGTTTCGGCGTCGATATCGGCGGGTCGGGCATCAAGGGGTGTCCGGTCGACATCGACGGTGGCGTGCTGGCCGAGGAGCGGATGCGGATCCCCACCCCGCAGCCTTCGACCCCGGCCGCAGTGGCGGACGCCGTCGCGGAGATCGTCGAGAAGTTCGCCTGGACCGGTCCAATCGGCATCACGCTGCCCTGCGTGATCAAGGACGGCACCGCGCTCACCGCAGCCAACGTCGACAAGGGATGGATCGGTACGGATGCGCAAGCGCTGTTCGCCGAACGGCTCGGCCGCACCCGGGAAGAGGTGGTGGTGCTCAACGACGCCGACGCCGCCGGGATCGCCGAGATGCGCACCGGGGCCGGTGCCGGGCATCGCGGGCTGGTCGTGGTGCTGACCTTCGGCACCGGGATCGGCAGCGCCATGTTCATCGACGGCAAGCTGGTGCCCAACACCGAATTCGGCCACATCGAAGTGGACGGCCACGACGCCGAGTCGCGGGCCGCCGCCTCGATCAAGGACGAACTGGAGCTCTCCTACGAGCAGTGGGCGCCGCGCGTCAGCCACTACATCGAGGGCCTGGAGAAGTTCCTGTGGCCGGACCTGATCATCGCTGGCGGCGGGGTCAGCAAAAAGGGTCACAAATGGATTCCACTGCTGCAGACCCGCACTCCGGTGGTAGCTGCGGCGTTGCGCAATGACGCCGGCATCGTCGGGGCCGCGACAGCCGCCGCGACCAGGGACAACACCTGATCTGCCGACTGCTTAGCACATGACGGGACGCGCGGACTCCGCCTTGCGGCGGAACCGCACCCCCGCATCGCAGTTACAATGGAACGCAGCCCACTTGATTCGAAGTGCTCATCGAGGAAAAGCCCAGGTGATTCCTTGACAGGCGCAGGGCTGGATCCAGTGGGCCGTCCCCCACCTTTGGCGGCCGAGGTTTCGCGCCCTCCGGCCAGCCCTCATCGACCGTCGCGAAAGGGCGTACGTGGCAGCCGCAGAAACAGCAACCCGACGCTCCAGCTCCGCCGCTACCGGCGGTGCTCAGGCCGAGTCGGGCCAGTCCCAGGACACCCCCGCTTCGAAGGCGGCTGCTTCGTCTGACACCGAGCAGACGAACTCCACCGCCGCGCGCAAGAGCACTGCCAAGAGCTCGACAGGCGCGAAGACGACGGCCCGCAAGCCCGCCGCCGCGAAGACGGCGGCAGCCAAAAAGGGCGCCAAGGCTCCAGCGAAGAAGTCGACCAAGTCGACGACCGCCCCCGCCAAGGGCAGTGGCGAGGGCATGGAGATCGACGAACCGATCGAGACCGACTTGACGTCCCCGGATGTCGCCGACCTCGCCGAGGTCGAGGTGGAAATTCCGGAGGAGCCCGTTCCGGAGGAGGAAACCAAGGAGTCCGGCGACTTCGTCTGGGACGAAGAGGAATCCGAGGCGCTCCGGCAGGCCCGCAAGGACGCCGAGCTGACCGCTTCCGCCGACTCGGTGCGCGCCTACCTGAAGCAGATCGGCAAGGTCGCGCTGCTCAACGCCGAGGAAGAGGTGGAGCTGGCCAAGCGCATCGAGGCCGGGCTCTACGGCGCGGAGCGGCTGCGGCAGGTCGAGGAGGCCGGCGAGCAGCTGACCACCCAGATGCGGCGCGACCTGCGCTGGATCGTGCGGGACGGCGAGCGGGCGAAGAACCACCTGCTGGAGGCCAACCTCCGCCTGGTCGTCAGCCTCGCCAAGCGCTACACCGGCCGCGGCATGGCCTTCCTGGACCTGATCCAGGAAGGCAACCTGGGCCTGATCCGCGCGGTGGAGAAGTTCGACTACACCAAGGGTTACAAGTTCTCCACCTACGCGACCTGGTGGATCCGACAGGCCATCACCCGCGCCATGGCCGACCAGGCCCGCACCATCCGCATCCCGGTGCACATGGTCGAGGTGATCAACAAGCTCGGCCGCATACAGCGCGAGCTGCTGCAGGACCTCGGCCGCGAGCCCACGCCCGAAGAGCTCGCCAAGGAAATGGACATCACCCCGGAGAAGGTGCTGGAGATCCAGCAGTACGCCCGGGAACCCATCTCCCTGGACCAGACGATCGGCGATGAGGGCGACAGCCAGCTCGGCGACTTCATCGAGGACTCCGAAGCCGTCGTCGCGGTCGACGCGGTGTCGTTCACGCTGCTGCAGGACCAGCTGCAGTCGGTGCTGGCGACGCTGTCCGAACGGGAGGCCGGTGTGGTTCGCCTGCGCTTCGGGCTCACCGACGGCCAGCCGCGAACGCTGGACGAGATCGGCCAGGTCTACGGCGTGACGCGGGAGCGCATCCGGCAGATCGAGTCCAAGACCATGTCGAAGCTCCGCCACCCGTCCCGCTCCCAGGTCCTGCGCGACTACCTGGACTGAGAAGCTAGCCGAGCGATGCCGCTGACCTGCTATTTTGCGGATCAGCGGCATCGTCGTGACAAAGCCCGGTCTCGACAGCCGCATTACCGTGCCTCCGATCAGAGGTGCCCCTCCGACCAATTCTTTAACTGACCAATCAGTTAATCTGTTAGCATCGTCGCATGGCCCGATCCGTTGATCCAGCGCTCGCCGCCGCCCGGCGCGAAGCGATCACGCAGGCGGCGGCGACGCTTTTCGCGGAGCGCGGCTTCGAAGGCACCTCGGCCGCGGAGATCGCGAAAGCCGCGGGCCTCAGCTCCGGAAGCGTCTTCTACTACTTCACCGACAAACGGGCCCTGTTCCGCGCGATCTTCGAACCCGACCTCCCCGCCGCCCGCGAGCTCGTCGAGCAGCACGCCGACGACGACCCGGTGGCGTCGATCCTGGCGATGGTGGACGCGCTGGCCGCCGATGCGATGGACCCGCTGGCCCCCGGAATCCTGGTCGAGCTCGTCCGGCAGGTCGGCAAGGACCCGGAGTTGGCGCAGGTCATCACCGAGACCACGGCAATCCTGCACGAGGGCTTCGCGACGCTGGTCGAACGCGGCATCCGCGTCGGCGCGATCGACCCGGCGCTGGATCCGCACGAGACCGCGCAGTGGATCCAGGTCGTCATCGACGGCGCGTTCCTCAACGCCGACCCGGACCGGGACCCGCGCCCGATGCTGCGCCGGATCATCACCAGATTCCTCTCCCGACCGCACGACCCCACTGGAGATCCCGCATGACCACCACGGATTCGTCCACGACCCTCCGCATGTCGAGCGCGGTGCTCTGGGTGCTGCGGATCGGCTGCGGCACCCTTGGCCTCGGTCTGGGCTTCCTGGTCAAACCGCTGGTGCAGTGGTTCATCGACCTCCTGGGCGAAGCCCCCGGCCCACTGCGCCTGGCCGCCACCCTGCCGACGGCCTGGGCAGTGCCGGTGCTGGCGGTCGTCGGCCTGGTCGCGGGCAGCTGGTTGGCGGCCGAGGCGCAGAAGGAGAGCCTGGAGCTGACCATCGACGAAGCGGGCGTCCGGCTCAAGCAGAACGGCGCCGAACGCTACCTCCACCGCGCCGAGATCGATGCGGTGTTCCAGGACCGCAAGGACCTGGTCTTCCTCGACGCGACCACCAGGCAGCTCGCCCGCCACAAGTCCTCCGACCTGTCGAAGACCAAGGTGCGCGCCGCCTTCGAACGCTTGGGCTACCCGTGGGCGGGCACCAGCGACCCCCACGAGAACGAGTTCAGCAAGTGGCTGGACGGCCACCCCGGCCTGGACGACCAGGCCAACGCCCTGTTCAGGGCCCGAGCCCGAGCCCTGACCGACAAGCAGCGAGGCGCCGCGGCCGACCTCGCCGACCAACTCCAAGCGATCGGCGTAGTCCTCCGAGACCGCGAAGAAACCCAGCAGTACCGCCGCATTCCAGGCCCCCGAGACACCTGAAGACCACTTCGCGAGCGGCGAATCGTCACCGTCCCGCAGAGCTCGTGACGGCAGCCGCTGCTGACGGGCTGCTTGTGTCCAAATCCTGTATTTGCCATGCAGGGGACCAAAGAGGCCCCTGGCCAGGGTCGCCGGTCAGGGGCGCTCTTGGTGGCGTCAGTGGACGTCAGCCGTCGGACTCCGCCGACGGGATGTAGGCGCCCGGCACCTGGTCCGGCGCGAAGACCTCGTCCTCACCCGGGTAGGGCTGCGTCCACCCGTGCGTCTGGTACCACGTGAAGTGGTTCATCTGCGCGGGATTGGCGTAGTCGGCCGTGGCGTTCGGCCCCGTCAGGCGCTGGTGCGTCTGCCACTCCGCCCACTGCGCCGCCACCTGCTGCTTGTCCGTCGGCACCGTGGCGGACGGTACGGCCGCGGCGTTGGCGTTCGGCGGTGCGGGGGTGTCCACACCGCAGGTCGGCGGGGTCGACAGACCCGCGGTCAGCGAGGTCCGGTTCGGCACCGCGGTGAACGGCGTGTAGTCGGGCTTCCCGGTGAACGCCGCGGCCATTGGGGTGGCCGCGCTGTCCTTCTGGTTCATCGGATGGATCCCGAGGATCTGCTCGATGGTCCGGATCATCGTGATCTGCGAGTAGTAGTGGCTGTCAACGGCGCCGCGCTGGGCCCAGGGGCTGATGATCTGGATCGGGGCACGGTGGCCGTCGACGTGGTCCAAACCGGCCTGGGAGTCGTCCTCGACCACGAAGATCGCCGAGTCCTTCCAGTACTGGCTGTGCGAGATCTCGTCAACGATCTTGCCGACCGCGAGGTCGTTGTCCGCGACCTGGGCGGCCGCGTTCGCCGGGCCACCGGTGTGGTCGCTGGAGAGCCAGAACATGTTCAGGTTGGCCGGCCCGTTCTTCTCGAAGTCACGCTTCCAGATCTCGTACCGGTAGATGTCCGGGACGCTGGTGTCGAACTTCGGGAAGCCGTGCACCGACACGTCGTTGAGCGATGGGATCGGCGAGGACGAGACCAGGGGGTAGGCGGTGTCCTGCCCGGTCGCCGCCATGTTCTTGGTGTCGCAGTACAGGTTCTGCCAGCTCGCGCCCGACGGCTTGGTCAGGAACTGCTGGAACTCACCGAAGTCCCGCACGCTCTTCCCGGCCGCCTGGGCACCGGTCCAGATGAAGCCGGTCCGCTGGTGGCCGAGCGCGTCGTCCTCGGTGTCGTAGCTGCGCAGGTACTCACCGGCCGAGGATTCGGTGTACTCCGGGTCGTCGGCCTGCATCAGCCAGTTGTGCCCCTCGGCGGAGTTCGTGCCGATGTCGTACGTGTTGTCGTACAGCCCGAATTGCTGGGCCATCGCGTGCTGGTTCGGCGTCACGTTCTCGCCGAACTGGGCCAGCGACGGGTCGCCGTTGCCCTGCGGGACGTCACCCAAGACCTGGTCGTAGGTCCGGTTCTCCTTGACGATCATGAAGACGTGCTTGATCGTCGAGGGGTCACCGAGGCGCTTCGGAACCGGCACCTCCTTCGCCTTGTTGCCGTTGGCGATCTCGACCGAGTTGTTGGTCCAGCCGTTCTGCTGGAAGACCGTGGCCGTGTAGCCCTTGATCGCCTTGTCGTCCGGCAGCGTGAACCGCTGCAGGCTCGACGTCGTGTCGTGGGTGGCGTGCCCGGCGCTGTTGGTGGGACGGAGGGCGTCGATACCACGGGTGTTGGAGACCAGCACGTCGTTGCCGACGGTGGTGATCTCCGCGGGGAAGTAGTCCGTCGGGAGCAGGCCGACGTAGCTGACCGGCTCCAGCGGGCTCGTGTACCGGTAGACGGCGACCGCGTTGGCGCGACCGAGCGTCACCAGCAGGTGACCGTCGTCGGTGAGCGTCACCGCGTCGGGCTCGTAGCCGACCGTCGCCTCCGGCCATGGCTGGGTGGCGATGGTCTGGACGACCTTGTTGCTGGCGGTGTCGATGACCGACACGTCGTTGGTCGCGGTGTTGGTGACGAACAGCGCCCCGTTCTTGGCGTACAGGGCGGTCGGGTGCAGCCCGACGTCGACGCTCGTGGCGGCCGCAGCCGGGTTCGCCAGGTCGATGACGCTAACCGTGCCGGTGGTGGTGGCAGCGGTCACCGGGTCGGCAGGCACCTGGGTGTTGTAGGAGTTGATCGTGGGCTCGCCGGGCTTCGCCGGACGCCCGCCCTCGTTGCTGACGTAGAGCTTGTCGCCGACCTTGATCATGTCACGCGGGGCGTTGCCCACGGCCCAGCTCTGCTGGATGGCTCCGGTCGCCGCGTTGATGGCGACCACCCGGTTCTGGCCGTTGACGGCGGAGTACACGGTGGAGCCGTCGGGCGAGAACACCGCCTCAGCCACCAGCGCGTGCTTCGGCCCGTCCGCCGGGATCCCGACGAAGGTCGGGTTGGCGACGGTGCCGTCCGGGTTCACGGTGAACTTGGTGTAGCCGTCGGTCTGACCCAGCCACAGCTGCGAACCGTCGGGCGAGTACGTGGGGCCTTCCTGCCCCACGTCGTTGCCGCTGATGCGCGGGTTCGCCGACGCGGAGTTGCCGACGAGCTGCTGCACCTTCCAGTTCTTCAAATCCACAATGGACAGTGCCATCCCGCCGTCGGTGACCGAGGCCGCCAGGTGGGTGCCGTCCGGGCTGACCGAGGACGACATGATCTTGCCGTTGTTGATGACGAGGCGGTCGCCGATCGGCTTGATGTACTGGTCGCTGGAGACGACTTGACCGTTGTCAGTGGTCTGGCCGACCTGGTCGGTGCCGAACTGGTCCGTCGCGGCGAGACCAATGCCGGTGCCCGCAGTTACGAGGACGACAGTAGTGGTACCGACCGTTGCGAAGCGTAACCGGCCGCTGCGTCGACCGAGAAGTCCGAAACGGACCTTCTCGACACGCCGACGATGGCGCGTTACTCGCATTGAGTTATCCCTTCGATGTGGTTCGCAGCAGTTCGACATTCCCGTCGAACTGCCACAGCGGGTTGGGTTGGTCCCCGGCCGGGGTCCGCACCTGGAAGTAGCCGTTCACTTCCTTCGGCCCGTCGCCGTCGGCGACGAACCGCCCGTCTGAGGTGACGTCGAGCTGGTAGATGGCCGTCCCCACGGCCTCGACGTCGGGGAGATGCCAGTAGACGACGCAACGCCAGTCGTTGCCCGGCCCCTGATCGGAGACCATGTCGCCGCCCTTGTCGCACGCCGCCGTAACCGCCAGCTGCGCTTCGGTGACGGCGGGACGGTTCAGCTGCTCGGTCTGCAGGCGGTAGAGGTGGGCGAACGTCGTGGCGAGCGAGCGCTGCACCTTGTCCTGCTCGATCCCGGAACCCAGGGAGGGGGTCGCCACGGCGATGATCGCGAACGCGAGGCCGACGAGCCCGACCAGCGGCAGGGCTCCGACGGTGATCGCACGGCGCCCGGAGCCGTCCGAGATGAGGTTGGTGAAGTCGCGCCGCAGGAAGAGCAGGTAGGCCAGCGCGGTCGCGGTGACGGCCCACACCAGGCTGACCACGATGCTGATCAGCAGCGGGCCGAGCTGTACCGGGCTGGTGAACAGGCCGTTCCACGCGACGAAGGTGTAGCTGGGCAGGGCGAGGCGGACGGCGACGGGCAGCGGCAGCAGCTGGGCGAGCGCCATCGCGAGGGCGACGACGGCGGGCAGCAGCAGGCCCATCGGCGACCGTCCCAATGCGACGGACCCGAGTAGCCCGATCGCGGCGAGAGCCAGCGTCGGGGCGAGCACGCAGACCCACGCGAGCAGGACCTGCCCGGCGGCGTCCCCCGGAGCGAGCAGGTGGCCGTCAAGGCCGACCAGCTGCCGGTTGCCGACCGCCACGACTCCGCCGACCGCGCTGGACACGGCCATCCCGGCCACGAGCACCAGGATGACGGTGAGGCTGGCCAGTGCCTTCGCCACGAAGATCCGCCGGTACGACCGGACCGCCACCAGCAGGTGGCGCCAGGTGCCGAGCCGGTCCTCGGAGGCGAACACGTCACCGGCGACCACCGAGGTCAGCAGCGGGAGGGCGTAGGTGCCCGCGAAACCGAGCATCACCAACGATCCGGCCCAACCCGTGGCGTTCATCAAGCGACCGAAGACGGTGTCAGTGGGGAGTGAGCTCTGTTGGCTCACCACTGCGACGACGAGTCCCGGCGCGATCCAGCAGGCGAGGATCAACAAGCGGACCCGCCATTGGGAGAGCAGCTTGACCAACTCGAAGCGGTAGCCGCGCGCCACCGAGGCGGGGCGGGCAGCGGGAGCGTCGGGCTCGGCGATGGTCGCGGTCATCGGTTGGACTCCTGCTGCTCGGTGAGGGCGAGGAACGCGGCTTCGAGCGGCGACACCACGGGTGCCAGCTCGCGCACCGCGATGCCCGCGCGCACGAGTCCCGCCACCAGTTCGTCGAGGGCAGGCACCAGCGCGCGCACCACGACGACCTCGGTGTCTTGCCGCGCCCCGGCATCGGAGCCGTCGACGATGCGGACCCCGGGCGTGTCGAGAATCAACCGGCGGGCGGCCTCCGGGTCGGAGGTACGGAGCCGGTAGTCGAGTTCGCCGTTCTCCGCGGACAACTTGCTCAGCGGGCCGGAGAAGACGACCCGTCCGGTCGCGAGGATGGTGACCTCGGTGCACAGCGCCTCAAGGTCGTCCATCCGGTGGCTGGAGAGCACTGCGGTGGTGCCCTCCGTCGCGAGCCGGGTGAGGACACCGTGCACGTGCTTCTTGCCAGCAGGGTCGAGGCCGTTGGACGGCTCGTCGAGTACCAGCAGCCGGGGCTTGGTGAGCAGGGCGGCGGCGAGCCCGAGCCGCTGACGCATGCCGAGGGAGAAGCCCCGAACCCGGTCGTCGGCGACATCGACGAGCCCGACCTGGTCGAGCGCGTCGTCGATACCCGCTGTCCGCGCGTCGTGGCTGCGGAGAGCGGCCAGCGCGGCGAGGTTCTGCCTGGCGGTGAGCGAGGGGTAGAGCCCGGGTCCGTCCACGAAGCCAGCGACCGCGTCGGGAGCCGCCAGCGCCCGCCCGACTGGCGTACCCAGGATTTCGAGGCGGCCGTTGTCGGCGACGGCCAGGCCCAGCAGCAGGCCGAGCAGTGTCGTCTTCCCGGCGCCGTTCGGGCCGACCAGCCCGTGGATCTGCCCCTGCGCCACATCCAGATCGATGCAGTCGAGTGCGACGACATCGCCGAAACATTTGGTGATCCCACGAGCCCGGACTGCGAGGGTTGTGTCCATGGATCCCTTTCTTTTCGTAACCCTCCGGGAAGTTAGGCACCGAGAATGGCGCGAGCAGGGTAGCTAGTTGAACATTCATGGAACTAAAAACGGCCGGTGTCTGCCGCACCAATGTCCTACCGCCAACAATGGTGAAGATCACAGCAAATTCGGCTAACAACCTCACTATGATCCCCAATTAGCGGATTTGCGGCTTAGCGCCGTTTTTTCCGATTCTGATACCCGAACAGCCAACGCCTGCCGATCGCGATAGGAGATACTGGCGACCTCGTGATCACCGCCGAGAGGCGGGTTCGCGGCATGGATCCGCAGCGCTACCTGGTGGTGCTGGTCGACGTCGGCAAACGAGCTCGGCGCAGACCGTCATGACCGCATTCAGCCGCATTACCAGCAAAACTGGCCAGCTGTGCCGTCCCGCATGTCCTCAACAGCGCCAACTATCCGAGACGCGGCATCTCGCAACGCGACTGGATCGACTTCGAATTCGTCGCCCACACCTTTGGGCCTTTCAGAGCTTTCCGATCACCAGACCGCGCCAGATCCATCCGGCACCGATCACGGCATCCTGGAGTGGCGCCTTCAACTCCCCAGCCGAAAATGTGCGCTGAGATTCCTCGACGAGCTTTCCCAGCTCGTTTCGCGTGAAGGTGGCGCGGTAGGATTTCTTGTTGATCTGTCCACGGGCGAACCTCGTTGCCAGAGTCAGTCTGGGGATTCCGCTCACCCAGGTTACTGACCATTGCTGATCCACAGATCGGACCTCGTTCTGCAAAACGTCCAGCCGCATCAATGTCCTGTTGATCGTGGTTGCATCGCCGAAATAGCCGTACCAGTAGGTATCGGCGATCGCCTCGACCAGCGTCGATTTTCCCGACCCGTTCTCGCCGACGATCATCGTCACCGGCGAGGTGAAGGTCAGCCCGTGCTCGGTGACGCACGGCACCGTGTACGGCCGCGCGTCGAACGACGCCGGGCGCTGGGCTTCGGGAATGAAGGCACGACGGGCGAGCACAGGCGGCTCCTTGGTAGTTCGGCGAACAGTTCCCGCTCGGTACGCAGTTTCCCGCTCGGCGCAAGCAAACCCGCACTCCTCTGGGGCTCGGCAGTACCTGGTCGTGAGTGGTAATCCCGGTTCTTACCAGAGTTTCAGCCCAGAGCCGATCCCGACTTTCGAGAGTCCAATGAGGACATCTTGGTCGCGGGGCGCGCAGTGACGAGACGAGGTTCCGACGAGGCAGGGTGAACCCGACCAGGCGGCACTGCGGACAGCAACCAGCAATGCGCGTGGAGTGAGATTGCGCTTGACCACGGTGCTCGACAGCACCGCGGCAGGAGTTCCGAAGTCGGCAATCACCCCAACGCCAGTACTTCTCGGGCCGCCGTCGGTGCCATTGCATCTCGATCCCACTGGGCATACCAAGACCTCGACTTCGCACGTTCACGCACGGGTGTGGGCGCGCGACGTGAGCACACCGCAGCGCGACATCTGGGTGTCGAGAGGCTTGGCCACGCTTCGATTAGGCCGTTTGGCGGACTGCTCAGCGGCCACAAGGCGTCCGGTTGGTGGGATTTGTTGTTCGCTTCCAGCGGAAACGGCGGCCGTGAATCGGCGTGGATCTGTGATCTGAAACACCGAAAGTCGGGGTTGTGATTGACGGCAGATTCGTTCCGTGGTCGGACCGGATCGGTATTTCCGCACGTCACAAGCTTTTCCGTGGTGTTGATCACGCTCCGCTAGCACCGCTGCTACAACCGGGTACTTCATGGTGACGACCGTCGCGACCCGGCGCGGGAACACTGACTCCAGCCAAAGCGTCTGGAAGAGTGGAGCCACGAGCACCGACCCCGCAGCCAGTGGGCCACCGGTGGTCGTAGCAGGATCGAGGGCGTCGGGTGATTCCGACGCCGGGACGGAGGGAGATCACGATGCCGGGAACGCTCACCCGCCCCGAGCTGACCGCCGCCGACCGCTGCGACCGCTGCGGGGCCGCTGCGAAGCTTCGCGCCGTATTGCCATCCGGTGGCGAGCTTCTGTTCTGCGGGCACCACGCCCGTGCGTACGAGGCCGGGCTGCGCGAGGTGCAGGCCGACCTCCAACAGGACGAGCAGTAAACACCCGTCGAACGTGACCGTGCCCCCGCAGGTGCTGCGGGGGCACGGTTTTTTCTCGCCCGCGAAAGCGCGCCCGCCCCGACGCCCGGGTGAGCGGCGCTTTCGCCCGGCACAGCCGCCGCTCACCCGGCATCTTCACGAGCTGAGTTCGCCCAGGGCGTCGAGCAGGCGTTGGACTTCGGCTTCGCTGGTGTAGTGCGACAGGCTGGCCCGCACGCCGCCCTTCGGCCCGATGCCGAGTGCGTGCACGACCTCCCAGGCGTAGGAATGCCCGTGGGAGACGTTCAGACCCCGCTCAGCCAGCCGCTCGGCAACCGCTGCGGGTTCCTGGCCCGCGAGCCCGAAGAACGCGGTCGGCGTGCACGCGCCCTGCGGAGCCCCGTACCGCACCACGCCGTCCAGCGCGGCCAGTCCGTCGAACAGCGCCTTGGCGAGCTTCTCCTCGTGGGCCTGCACGCTGCGGCGGGACACCGCCAGCCGCTCGGCCCGGCTGCCGTCGGCGTCGGAATCGAGTCCGGCCAGGTGCTCCACCGCGGCGACCACCCCGGCCATCGCGGCGAACGGGTTGGTGCCGAGTTCGAACCGGTCCGGCGCGGTGTCCGGTGAGGGCGTGAGCTTGTCCGGGTGCAGGTTCTCCAGCGCCCACGGATCGGCTGCGACCACCGCGGCCAGGTGCGGACCAGCCCACTTGTAGGCGCTGGTCGCGTAGAGGTCGGCACCCAGCTCGGCGAGGCGCACGTGGGCGTGCGGGCAGTGCTGCACCCCGTCCGCGTAGGAGATGGCGCCGACCTGCCTGGCCCGGTCGGTGATGGCCCGGAGGTCGGGCATGGTGCCCAGCACGTTCGAGGCCGCCGTGACGGCCACCAGCTTGGTGCGCTCGCCGATGAGGTCGGTGACGTGGTCAACGGGCAGCTCGCCCGTCTCGGGGTCCAGTTCGGCGATCCGCACGGCCGCGCCCGCGCGCTGCGCGTGCTGCACCCAGGGGCGCACGTTGGCGTCGTGGTCGAGTTGGGTCACCACGATCTCGTCACCGGGCCGCCAACCCGCGGCCAGCACGGCGGCGAAGCGGTAGGTCAGGGCGGTCATGCTCGGGCCGAACACCACGCACGCGGGATCGGGGGCACCCACCAGGTCCGCGACCGCCGCACGGGCCTCGGCGACGATCCCGGAGGCGCGGCGGCTGGACTCGTACGGGCCGCCCACGTTGGACATCCCGACCCGGTAGGCGTCGCTGACCGCGTCGATCACCGGCTGCGGCACCTGGGTGCCCGCCGCGCCGTCCAACCACGCCCTACCGTCCGCCAACGCCGGGTACTGGGCCCGAACCTTCTCCACGTCAAAAGCCATGAACAGACCTTATGAGACCAACCACGGCGACCGAAACCGAACGGCTGCGCCCGATTCACCAGGAACCCGATTCACCAGGAGCGCAGGGTGGCGATGCGTTCTTCGAGCTGTTCGATGGTGGCCATCGCGGTGGGCGGCCCGCCGCAGGTCTTCTGCAGTTCGTTGTAGATCTTGCCGTGCGGTTTGCGGGTGCGGTGGTGGTGCAGCGAGACGAGCGTGTTCAGTTCCTTGCGGAGCTTTTGCAGCCGCTCCTGCACGCTCTGCGGGCGCGCGCGCTGCTCGGCCTGCTCGGCCGCCCGCGCCGCCTTCGACTCGGCCTCGCGCCTGCCGACGTCCGTAAGCTGCTGCTCCTGGCGCTGCTGCAGCAGCGCGCGCACCTGGTCGGGTTCCAACAGGCCCGGCAGGCCCAGGTAGTCCTGCTCCTCCTCGGTGGTGCTGAAGGCCGCCGTGCCGAATGAGGAGCCGTCGTAGATCACCTGGTCCAGCTCGGCCTCGGCGCCCAGCGCGGTGAACGCCTTCTCCTCCTCGCCGGGCTCGTCCCGCTGGCGGTTGGCCTCCGCCAGCAGCTCGTCGTCCCAGCCGTCCTTCTCGCGGTGCGGCTTGCCGAGCACGTGATCGCGCTGCGCCTCCAGCTGGCTGGCGAGCTCCAGCAGCACGGGCACGCTGGGCAGGAAGATGCTCGCCGTCTCGCCCGGCCGCCGGGACCGCACGAACCGCCCCACGGCCTGGGCGAAGTACAGCGGCGTCGAAGCGCTCGTCGCGTAGACGCCGACCGCCAGCCGGGGCACGTCGACGCCTTCGCTGACCATCCGGACCGCGACCATCCAGCGCCCGTCGGACTCGGCGAACTCGGCGATCCGCCCGGATGCCTGCGGGTCGTCGGAGAGCACCACGACCGGTTCGTTGCCGGTGAGGCGCTGCAGGACCTTGGCGTAGGCCTTCGCCGTGACGTGGTCGGAGGCGATCACCAGGCCACCTGCGTCCGGGATGCCGTCGCCCCGCAGCTGCGTCAACCGGGTGTCGGCGGCTTGCAGCACGGTCGGGATCCACTCCCCCGCCGGATCCAGCGCGGTGCGCCAGGCGCGCGCGGTCTGCTCGGCGGTCAGCGGCTCGCCGAGGCGGGCGCTGAACTCGTCGCCCGCGTTGGTGCGCCACCGGGCCTCGCCGGAGTACGCCAGGAAGAGGACCGGCCGCACGACTCCGTCGCCCAGGGCATCGGAGTATCCGTAGGAGTGGTCCGCGCGGCTGCGCAGCGAGCCGTCGGCGTCGGGTTCGTAGCCGATGAACGGGATCGGGGAATCGTCGCTGCGGAACGGGGTGCCGGTCAGCGACAGCCGTCGCACGGCCGGGGTGAACGCCTCCCGGATCGCATCGCCCCAGGACTTCGCGTCGCCCGCGTGGTGCACCTCGTCGAGGATCACCAGCGTCTTGCGGCGCTCGGTGCGAACCCGGTGCAGCGTCGGGTGCGCCGCGACCTGCGCGTAGGTCACCACGACACCGCGGTAGTCGGTCGAGGTGACGCCGTCGCCGTTGCGGAAGTTGGAGTCCAGCGCGATGCCCGCCCCGCCGGCGGCCAGCGCCCACTGGTGCTTGAGGTGCTCGGTGGGCGCCACCACGGTCACCGCCTCGACCGTGCGGTCGGCCAGCAGCTCGGCGGCTACCCGCAGCCCGAAGGTCGTCTTGCCCGCGCCGGGGGTGGCCACCGCCAGGAAGTCCTGCGGTCGGCTCGCCAGGTACTTGGTGAGGGCTCGCCGCTGCCAGGCGCGCAGTGGTCGGGAAGGAGCCTGCGAGGGGTCGCTGAGCACGGATCGGACGGAATTGTCGAGTTGCGCTTCGGACACGCCAGCTCGCCGCTCCTTCCCCTGTCTCCCCAAGCCGGACTGAGGACGCACCGTTGCACAACCTCGCGACTGCCCGCACCCGCCAACGGCGTCGATCAACTCGAAGCGGACCGCCGTGGAGCTTACCTTTCAACCCCGACCAGGACGGGCACGGCCGCTGCAGTGGTGTCCGACACTCCGAGTTCCCGGGTCTTTTCCCGGGCCGACGCTCAGGACCGCAGCGGATGAAGCATCCTTATGGGTGCCATGGGTGCTCCGAGTCCTCCTGACCGCCGGGGGCGCAGCGCGACGGTCGTACCACCGCAAGCCCCGGTGCGACGCGGGCCGCTGCGCCTGGTGCTGCGCACGCTCGACAAGGCGTGGTGGGACAACATCTTCTCGGAATCGGCAGCCGCCGCGTTCTGGCAGACGCTGTCCATGCCGCCGCTGCTGCTCGGGCTGCTGGGCAGTCTGGGCTTCGTCGGGGACTGGTTCGGTCCCGACGTCGTCGACGCCGTGCACGACAAGATCCTCGCCTTCTCCCGCACGGTGTTCACCGTCAACGTGGTGGACCAGATCATCGGGCCAACGGTGGCCGACATCCTGACCAAGGGACGCAGCGAGATCGTCTCGGTCGGCTTCCTGCTGTCGCTGTGGGCGGGTTCCTCCGCGCTGGCGTCGCTGGTCGACTCGATCACCCTCGCATACAACCAGTACCTGGTGCGCAACAGCGTGTGGCAGCGGATCTTCGCGCTGCTGCTCTACCTGGTCGCCCTGGTTCTCGCGGTGGTCGGGCTGCCGGTGGTCGCGCTCGGCCCGGACTGGCTGCCGACGATCTTCCCGCGCGACTTCCAGGACGACATCGCCTGGCTGATCCAGGGGTTCTACTACCCGGCGACCGGCGTCGGGCTGGTGGTCGCGCTGGCGACGCTCTACAAGGTGTCGCTGCCCCGGAAGCTGCCGTGGCACCGCGGCCTGCCCGGCGCGCTGCTGGCGATGGTGATCTTCCTGTGCGCCAGCATCGGCCTGCGGCTCTACATCACGTGGGTGACCAGCACCGGCTACACCTACGGCGCGCTGGCCACCCCGATCGCGTTCCTGCTGTTCGCATTCTTCATCGGGCTGGCGATCATCATGGGCGCGCAGTTCAACAACGCCATCCAGGAGATGTGGCCCGCGAAGATGACCCGCCGGGAGCGCCGGAAGTGGCGGCGGCTGGAGATGAAACGCCTCGCGCAGCGGATGCACACCGAAGAGGGCTATCGCGCGTGGCGCAACGGCCAGTCCGAGGACGACAAGCCGGACACCCCGGAGCTACCGCGCAACGGTTCGCCGCTGCCGACGCGGCCGACGAACCGCCAAGCCGAACCGCACGGCGGCTGAATGACCTGTCCTTGAACTCATTTTGCGTAGCGGTGCGGGTAGCGGAACCTCAGACGCCGCTTCAAAACGAGGACAACAACAGCCCGAAAAACTGGCTGAACTCGGGCGGCGTGCTGCTCGTCCGCGCGAAGTCTCAGTCCTTGCCGCCGGGTGGGAGGGACTCGAAGATCTCCTTGCAGTCCGGGCAAACCGGCGAGCCGGGCTTCGGCGACTTGGTGACGGGGAAGACCTCACCGCACAAAGCCACCACGTACGTGCCCATGACCGCGCTTTCCGCGATCTTGTCCTTCTGCACGTAGTGGAACACCTCCGGACGGTCATCACTGGTCTTATCAGTGGTCTCGCTCCGGGTATCGGTCTCCGGCATCGTCATCGTGCTCATGCCCCCCATGATGCCGCACGGCGGCCACGCCTGTCGGCAACCCGCCGGATGTCGGCGCTCAGGCGCCCTCGATGACCTGGTGGCTGCTGGATTCCAGGGCGCGGTGCGAGCGGCGGAACCAGTGCACCTTCTCGCGCTTCTTGGCCGGGCGGTCGTTGGCGATGAGCACAGCCATCCACGGCAGCGGGATGGAGATCGCCAGGATGATCAGCGCCAACCACCACAACTGCCACAGTTGGAACACCACCACCGCCACGACCAGGCATGGGATCCGGCTGGCCATCATGATCGCGTACCTGCGGCGACGCACCGCCTGCTGATCGTCGTAGGACGGTTGGGCCTCGGTGATCAGCACCGGGGTGTCGTCACGATGTGAGCTGTTCACGGCGCTACCTCCGAATTCCATGCTCCCACTCGATCGCGTTCGCCGATACCCCGGCCGGGGCATCGGCAGGACAGGTGAGGTTGACCGGTAGGAAGCAGCGCCGAAACCTCGCCGGGTTAGATTCGTCAGGATCAACGGTGCGCTGGAGGGCGAATGCTGTACGCGGTGAGCAAACGGGTCGTGGGCGCGGTGGCGCGGACGATCTACCGGCCGAGCGTCATCGACGTCGACAAGGTTCCCGCGACCGGACCGGTGATCCTGGCGCCGAACCACCTCGCGGTCCTCGACAGCTTCATCGTCCCGCTGGTGCTGCCCCGCCCGGTGGCGTTCCTGGCCAAGGCGGAGTACTTCCAGGGCACCGGCGCCAAGGGCGCGCTGACCAAGTGGCTGTTCGGCTCGCTGGGGGCGATCCCGGTGGAGCGCGGGCGCGGTCGGGCGGCCAAGGAGGCGCTGGAGGCCGCCGAGCAGGTGTTGCGGCAGGGCGGTGCCTTCGGCATCCACCCGGAAGGCACCCGCTCCCCCGACGGGCGGCTGTACCGGGGCCGGACCGGGGTGGCCCGGTTGGCGCTGAGCACCGGAGCGCCGGTGGTGCCGGTGGCGCTGACCGGCACGGACAAGCTCCAGCCGCGCGGTACGAAGATTCCCCGCCTGCACCCGGTGACCGTCCGGTTCGGCGATCCGCTGGACTTCAACCGCTACTCCGGCATGGAGAGCTCGCTGCCGGTGCTGCGGTCCATCACTGACGAGATCATGTACGCCATCGCCGAACTTTCCGATCAGGAGTACGTCGACCGCTACCAGCGCCCCGGCGCGGCGGCGGCCTGACCAGACCGGCGCTATGACGCCCCGAGACGCACCCGGAGCTCCTCCCCTGCGGCACGGGTCCCGGGGAGCCGGTCTTCGCCGACTCCGGCCGCGCGCAGGGCGGCGTCCGCACCCGCACCGGCGAAGGCAACCGGGTCCAGGCCCGTTTCCTCCCGCCGGATGAGGATCACGCTTTCCACCACGCCGAAGACGAAATCCGCGCGACCGGATGCTCGCGGACCCGCGAGGGCTTCGACCAGCACGCGGTAGGCGTCCTTCAGTTCGGCGCGTTGCCGCCGGAACTCCGCGAACCGCGGCCCGGCGACCTCCGGCAGCAGGTACAGCGCGCCGAGGTTGTGCTCGCCGCTGGCGAGCAGTTCGATGTCGGCCCGGCACAGCGCCCACAACCGCACCGCCGGATCCTCGTCGCGACTCAGCAGGGTCGCGGCGAGCTCCGCCGACGGCCGCACGGTTCGTTCCAGCAGCACGGCGAGGACGTCCTCCTTGGTCCCGAAGTAGTGGTACAGGGCCGCCTGCCGCAAACCGGCTCGCTCCGCCAGTGCCCGCGTCGACGTGGCCGCGAAACCGCGCTCGGTGAACAGCGCGGCACCGGCGGCCAGCAGGTCCTCCCGCGAATCACCGGTACCGGCCGACCCGGCCCTGGGCCGCCCCACTCGTCCCTGCGTTCTCACCTGGTCATCATCGCCGAATCCGCGAACTCACCGCGCCGCGGCGGCTCGCGGTGAGATTTCGGAAACACGGTGCTCACAGTTGCTTACCGCCCGGTGATTCCGCTGCCACGTCGACGTCTTCGCAGCTCACTAATTTCTGTCGCGCGACAAAAATTAACCGGGAGGTCGCGTGACGACTACTGCCGAAACGGATGAGCTCGCAGCCTTCGGCTACCGCCAGGAACTGCGCCGCTCGCTGGGTTCCTTCAGCGCCTTCGCCGCCGGTTTTTCCTTCGTGTCGATCCTGACCACCGTGTTCCAGCTGTTCGGGCTCGGCTATTCCTTCGGCGGCACGATGTTCTTCTGGACCTGGCCGGTGGTGATCGTCGGCCAACTGTTCGTGGCGTTGAACTTCGCCGAACTCGCTGCCCGCTACCCGCTTGCCGGGTCGATCTACCAGTGGGCCAAGCACCTCTCGCGCGGTTTTCCGGGCTGGCTGGCGGGCTGGATGATGCTGCTCGGCTGCACGGTGGCGTTGGCCGCCGCGGCCATCGCGTTGCAGGTGGTGCTGCCGTCGGTGTGGAGCGGTTTCCAGCTCGTGGGCGGGGATCCGTCGATCACCTCGCCGACCGGTGCCACGAACGCGGTGCTGCTGGGCAGCGCGCTGATCGTGTTCACCACCGCCGCCAACGCGGCGGGGGTGCGGGTGATCGCGAAGATCAACGATCTCGGCGTCGCGGCCGAACTGGTGGGCGTGGTCGTGCTGATCGTCGGTCTGGCGCTGTTCGCGGTGCGCGGGCCGCAGGTGGTGGCCGAACCGCTGACCGGCGGGGCCGCCGGCGCCGGGGTGCTGGCCTCCGCGCTGATGGCGGCGTACGTGCTCTACGGATTCGACACCGCCGCGTCGGTCGCCGAGGAGACGGTGGACGCCCGCCGGTCCGCGCCGCGTGCGGTGTTGCGGGCGCTGCTGATCTCCGGGATCGGCGGCCTCGCGGTGATCCTGGTGGCGCTGATGGCCGCACCGAGCCTGACCGACGGCCGGTTGGCCTCCGAAGGCCTGCCGTACGTGATCAGCACGGTGTTCGGGGACGCACTGGGCCGGATCTTCCTGGCCGACGTCGCGGTCGCGGTAGTCGTGTGCACGCTGACGATCCAGACCGGCACGATCCGGATCTGCTACGCGATGGCCCGCGACGGCGTGCTGCCCGCGGCGGCGCGACTGGCGAAGGTGCATCCGCGCACCGGCACGCCGGTGCTGCCCGCGCTGGTCTCCGGGGCGGTGGCGATCGGTCTGCTGCTGTTGAACCTGGGCAACTCGACGATCTTCAGCGCCATCACCGGCACATCGGTGGTGGTCGTCTACCTGTCGTACCTGCTGGTGACGCTTCCGCTGCTCAGAGCCCGGCTGCGGGGCCGCTTCACCGCCCAGCCGGGCCTGTTCTCGCTGGGGCGTTGGGGGGTGCCGATCAACGTCCTCGCCGTGCTGTGGGGACTGGTGATGATCGTCAACATCGCGTGGCCGCGTCCGGAGGTCTACGACACCGCGGGAACCGGCTCGCTGTGGGCACTGCTGTTCCCGCTGGAATTCCTCGTCGCCGCGACGGTCGTCGGCTGGCTGTGCTGGCGGACCGCACGCGCCCGCACCGAAATGTCGTGAGCGGAGCCCGCTTTCACCGACCCCGAAACGCCCGAGGAGGCGAACCCGTGAGCACTGCAACCACCTACGGAGCGCGCGAGCACGCGCGGGCGCAGGAAGGCACCACCGCAGAGGCCATGCCGGTACTCCCGGCGTCGCGGTGGCCGCAGCCGCCGGACGGCGTCGCGGCGGAGTCGCTGGTGTGGGCCGAGACCGTGGCCAGCGGCGGCTACGCGCACAAGGTGCTGGCCCGTGGCACCCACCTGCGGCTGACCGACCTGCACGGCGACGCGTGCGCGCATCTGCTGCTGCACAACGCGTTGCAGCCCGACGAGCGGCTGAACGTCGCGGACACGGTGAAGGTGCAGTGGAACGCCTACTTGCGGTCCGGGAACCTGCTGCTGTCCGACCAGGCACGGGTGCTGGCGTCGATCGTCGCGGACTCCTCCGGCCACCACGACGCGCTGTGCTCGACGTCCACATTGGCCGCCAACACCGAGCGCTACGGCGCGGGTGCGCCGCACAGCGGCTCGCCCGCCGGGCGGGAGCTGTTCAAGCTGGCGCTGGCCAAGCACGGGCTCGGCCCGCGAGACATCGCACCGAGTCTCGCGCTGTTCAAGGGCGTGCGCGTCGGGGCCGACGGCGACCTGGAGTTCAGCGGCGGTGCGGGCGGTTCGGTCACGTTGCGCATCGAGATGCCGGTGATCTTCTCCATCGCCAACACCGCGCATCCACTGGACCCGCGCCCCGAGTTCACCTGCTCAACCCTGGAAGTCCTGGCCTGGCGCGGTGCTGCCACCACCCCCGAGGAACCGCTGTGGACGCGATCCCCGGAAGGCCGACGCGCCTTCGCCAACACCGCCGACTACCTGACCGCGAGGGGAATCGCATGAGCACCGTGCTCGACCAGGTCGTGCCGCCACGCGCACCGTTTTCCGCCGTCGTCGAGCAGGGCAACGTGCTGCACATCGTCGATCTGCACGGCAACCAGGCGGTGGACTTCCTGGCGTACGACGCCGCCGACACCGCCCGTCGCTACAGCGCGGGCAACACCATCGCCAAGCAGGGCAACATCTTCCTGACCACCGGCAGCGTGCTGCGCAGCCAAGAGGACGACGCGCTGATGACGGTCGTCGAAGACACCTGCGGGCGCCACGACACCATCGGCGGCGCGTGCAGCAAGGAATCCAACACGCTGCGCTACGGCCACCACACCTACCACCAGCACGGATGCGTGGAGAACTTCCTCATCGAGGGCTCCCGCTGGGGGCTGGGCAAACGCGATCTGGTCGGCAACGTCAACTGGTACATGAACGTCCCGGTCGAGGCCGACGGCACGCTCGGCATCGTCGACGGAATCTCCGCGCCCGGCCTCCGGGTGGCGTTGCGCGCCGAGATCGACGTGCTGGTGCTGGTCTCGAACTGCCCGCAGATCAACAACCCCTGCAACGGGTTCGAGCCGACCGAGATCCGGGTGGTCGTCACCGACGGCGCTGGCGAGGTGCCACGTGGTTGACAAGCTGCTGGTCGCCAACCGGGGCGAGATCGCGGTCCGGATCCTGCGCAGCGCGCGGGAACTGGGCATCGCGGCGGTGGCGGTGTACTCCGAGGCCGACCGGTGCGCGCCGCACGTCCGGCTGGCTGACGAAGCCGTGCTGCTCGGGCCCGCCCCAGCCACCGAGAGCTACCTGTCGGCAGACCGCATCATCGATGCCGCCCGGCGCACCGGCGCCGACGCGATCCACCCTGGCTACGGTTTCCTCTCGGAGGACGCGGGCTTCGCGCAGCGCGTGGCGGCGGCCGGGCTCAGCTTCATCGGACCGACACCGCGGCAGCTGGAGCTGTTCGGCAGCAAGCACACCGCTCGTGAACAGGCCCTCGCGGCAGGCGTTGCGCTGCTGCCCGGCACCGGCCTGCTATCTACAGTGGACGATTGTCTCGCGGCGGCCGACGACGTCGGCTACCCGGTGATGCTCAAGGCCGTCGGCGGTGGCGGCGGGATCGGGATGCGGGCCTGCCGAACGCCGGACGAGCTGCGCGCGGCGTGGGCTTCCGTGCAGGGCGTCGCCGCGAAGAACTTCGCCACCTCCGGGGTTTTCCTGGAGCGGCTGGTGGAGCGCGCCCGGCACATCGAGGTCCAGGTGTTCGGCGACGGCCGTGGCCGCGTCCTGCCCCTAGGCGATCGGGACTGCACCTTGCAGCGCCGCAACCAGAAGGTCGTCGAGGAGTGCCCGGCACCTGGCCTGCCCGCGCGGATCCGCGAGCACATCAGCAACGCAGCGCTGAAGTTGTGCTCCTCGGTGCACTACCGGTCGGCTGGCACCGTGGAGTTCGTCTACGACGTCGACCGCGACGAGGCGGCGTTCCTGGAGGTGAACACCCGGCTGCAGGTCGAGCACACCGTGACCGAGGAGGTCTTCGGCATCGACCTCGTCTCGTGGATGCTGCGGTTGGCCGATGGCGACACCGGCATGTTCGACCAGTCGCCACGACCCCGCGGCCACGCCGTCGAACTGCGGGTCTGCGCCGAAGACCCGGCCCGCGAGTACCGGCCCAGCGCTGGTCTGCTGACCCGCGCCGAGTTCCCGTCCGATGTTCGGGTCGACACCTGGGTCGAGACCGGCACCGAGGTGACCGCGCACTACGACTCGCTGCTGGCGAAGGTCGTGGTATCCGGGGCGAACCGGGATGCCGCGCTGGCGGCGGCCAGCGATGCGGTGCGCGGCACCCGGCTGGACGGGATCCGCACCAATCTCGGCTTCCTGCGCGCCGCTGTCGACGATCCGCGGTTTCGCGCCGCCACGCACGACACGACGACACTGTCCACAGTGGTCGATGACGAACCGGCGGTCGAGGTGCTGCGGGCGGGCACCATGACGACCGTGCAGGACTGGCCGGGTCGGCGGGGGTACTGGCACGTCGGCGTACCGCCGTGCGGGCCGATGGACGACCGGTCGTTCCGGCTGGGCAACATCGCGCTCGGAAATCCGGCGGGCGCGCCCGGTCTCGAATGCACCCTCGACGGCCCGGCGCTGCGGTTCACCCACGGCACCACGGTGTGCGTCACCGGCGCCCCGGCGCCGGTGAGCGTTGACGGCGAACCGGTCCCGATGTGGGAGCCGGTCGTGGTTCCCACCGACGGCGTGCTCGACATCGGCGCCACCGAGTCCGCAGGCCTGCGGACCTACCTGCTGATCGCCGGTGGCTTCGACGTCCCGGAATTCCTCGGCAGCGCGAGCACCTTCACGCTCGGCAAGTTCGGCGGGCACGGCGGCCGGGCACTGCGCGTCGGCGACGTGCTGCAACCGGGCCCGGTCCGCGGCGCACCGGGCGGCGCTGTGCCCGCCGAAGGGCGCCCGCAGTTGACGAACACCTGGGTCGTCGGCGCGCTCGAAGGCCCCCATGCGGCGCCGGAGTTCTTCACCCCGCAAGACATCGAGGTCTTCTACGAAACCGACTGGCAGGTGCACTTCAACTCGGCTCGCACCGGGGTGCGGCTGGTCGGCCCCCGGCCGACGTGGGCGCGCAGCGACGGTGGTGAAGCCGGGCTGCACCCGTCGAACATCCACGACACGCCCTACTCGGTGGCCGCCGTCGACTACACCGGTGACCTGCCGATCCTGCTCGGCCCGGACGGCCCCAGCCTCGGCGGATTCGTCTGCCCGGCCACCGTCGCCACCGGCGAGCGCTGGAAGCTCGGCCAGTTCCGCCCCGGCGACACCGTGCGCTTCGCGCCGATCAGCGTCGATCACGCCGCCGAACTGCGCCGCGCTCCTGGCCGCGCTCCTGGCGCCTCCAGGCGCGCGGTCGCCGACGGTGGGGTGCTCGGCGCGCTGGACGCCACCGAGTCCCGGCCGTCGGTGACCTACCGGCGCAGTGGCGATGACAACCTGCTCGTCGAATACGGGCCGATGAAGCTCGACCTGGCGCTGCGCATGCGGGTGCACGCGCTCGCCGAAACGCTGCGCGAACAGGACCTCCCCGGCATCGTCGACCTCACGCCGGGCATCCGGTCGCTGCAACTGCACGTCGACCCCGACGAGATGCCCGTGGAGAAGGCGCTGGGCCTGGTGCGGGAACTGGAGGCCGACTTGCCGCCGACCAGCGAGCTCCGCGTGCCAAGCCGCACCGTGCACCTGCCGCTGTCCTGGGACGATCCGGCGACCCGGGAAGCCATCGCCCGCTACGTGGCCGGGGTGCGCGACGACGCGCCGTGGTGCCCGTGGAACATCGAGTTCATCCGCCGCGCGAACGGTCTGTCCAGTGTGGACGACGTGTACCGGACCGTGTTCGACGCCGAGTACCTGGTGCTGGGGCTGGGGGACGTCTACCTCGGCGCACCCGTGGCCACCCCGCTGGATCCCCGGCATCGGCTGATCACCACCAAGTACAACCCGGCCCGCACCTGGACCGCGGAGAACTCCGTCGGTATCGGCGGCGCGTACCTGTGCATCTACGGCATGGAAGGTCCCGGCGGGTACCAGTTCGTCGGCCGCACCGTGCAGGTGTGGAGCGGCTGGCAGCAGCGCGGCTCCTTCGAACCCGGTTCGCCGTGGCTGCTGCGGTTCTTCGACCGCATCAGGTGGTACCCGGTTTCGGCCGAGGAATTGCTCGAAATGCGCGCCGACTGCGCCGCCGGGCGGCTGCGGCTGGACATCACCGAGGGCGAGTTCGTGCTCGCCGACCACGAACGCTTCCTGGCCGACAACGCCGAGGAAATCGCCGAGTTCCGCGCCAGGCAGGCCGAGGCCTTCGAGGCCGAACGCCAGGCATGGGAGGCGGCAGGCGAGTTCGACCCCAAGCCCGAACCGGAGCTCGTGGTGTCCGCACCGACCACTGTGGATGTTCCTGCTGGTGGCCAGGTGGTGGAAGCGCCGTTCGTGGCAACAGTCTGGCGCGTCGACGTGCAGCCGGGTCAGCGCATCGAAGCGGACCAACAGCTGCTCGCCCTGGAAGCGATGAAGACCGAGGCGGCCGTCACCGCCCCCAGTGCCGCGACGGTGGCCGAAATCCTGGTCTCACCAGGCGACCAGGTCGGCCCGGGCACGCCACTGGTCACCCTCGCCCCATGAATCGAAGTGCCTGCGACCAGGGCACGGATACGCCAACTTCCACGATGCGACGACGGTAGTCCTGCCTATTTCGCCGCTGCGACCGAGAACGAGGGAGCTCCACTGATGCGGGAAGAGCTGTTGCGCGAGCGCGTCCAGCGCACCTACCGGCGCATCGCCGAGGTCGATCGCCCCGAGGTGTGGATCGACCTGCGGCCGGAATCCGAACTGCTCGCCGAGGCCACCTCCCTCGCCGAACGGGCCGATTCCGGCGAGGCCCTGCCGCTGGCCGGTGCACTCGTCGCGGTCAAGGGAAACATCGACGTCGCAGGGCTTCCGACCACCGCGGGCTGTCCCGCCTACGCCCGCACCCCCGACCGCGATGCGCCCGCAGTCGCCCGGCTGCGCGCGGCAGGCGCGCTGATCCTCGGAACCACCAACCTCGACCAGTTCGCCACCGGTCTCGTCGGCACCCGTTCCCCCTACGGCGCGGTGCGCAACGCGATCGACCCCGAACGCATCTCCGGCGGCTCCAGTTCCGGCTCCGCGGTCGCCGTCGCACTCGGCATCGCCGACCTCGCGCTGGGCACCGACACCGCCGGATCCGGCCGGGTGCCCGCCGCGCTGAACGGCGTCGTCGGTCTCAAACCAACTCGCGGGCTGATCTCCACCGACGGCGTGGTGCCCGCCTGCCGCAGCATCGACTGCGTGACGGTGTTCGCTCGCACCGTCCCCGAAGCCCACCGGGCGCTGGAGGTCATGGCCGACGCCGTGCCGACGACCACGCTTGCCGCGCCGTACCGCATCGGCGTACCCGATCTCGCGGAACTCGGCGACCTCGCGCCCGGCTGGGCGCGGGCGTTCGCCGACACCGCCGAACGCTTCGCCGCAGCCGGTGCCGAGCTGGTGCCGGTCGGGCTCACCCCCTTCCGCGAGGCGGCGGACCTGCTCTACCAGGGCGCGTTCGTCGCCGAGCGCTACACCGCGGTCGGCGAGTTCGTCGACGCCCACCCCGGCGACATCGACCCCACCGTCGCCAAGATCATCTCCGCGTCCGCCGGAATCGCCGCGCACCAGGTGTTCGCCGACCAGGCACGGCTCGCCGAGCTCGCGACGCAGGCCGCCGCGCAGCTGGACGGCATCGACGCCCTGCTGCTGCCGACCACGACGCAGCACCCGACCCTGGCGGCGGTGGCCGCCGATCCGGTGGGCGTCAACAGCGACCTCGGCAGGTTCACCAACTTCGCGAACCTGCTGAACATGTCCGCGCTCGCCATCCCGGCCGGTCTCGTCGACGGCCTGCCCTTCGGCGTGATGCTCGTCGGCGCGGCGCTCCAGGACGCGGCGCTGGCCCGGATCGCCGGACTGCTCGACGACGGCGAGACACCCGTGCAACTGGCGGTCGCAGGCGCCCACCTCGCCGGACAGCCGCTCAACCACCAGCTCACCGACCGCAACGCCAGGTTCGTGCGCACCACCACGACGGCCCCGACCTACCGGCTGCACGCACTGGACGCGGTGCCCTCGAAGCCGGGCCTGGTGCGGGCGAATTCGGGCGCGGCCATCGAGGTCGAGGTGTGGGAGCTGAGCACGGCCGCATTCGGTTCCTTCGCCGCTACCGTGCCCGCGCCGATGACCATCGGCGTGGTCGAACTCGCCGACGGCAGCACGGTCCGCGGTTTCCTCTGCGAACCGGCCGCGCTCGACGGCGCCCAGGACATCACCGCGCACCGGGGCTGGCGCGCCTACCTGGTGGCCGACTGAGCAGCCGTGGTGGATGGCGGCGAAGAGGAGGTGGTCGGCGAGCCGGACCTCGGCGACGTCGGCGGTGGACTGGTGGGCCGCTGGCTCGTCGATGGCGACGTGGTGGTCGCGGCTGGCGGGCTCGGCGTTTCTTCGCCGGTAGTGCCCACCGGAGGGTCCGGGTAGCTGCTCGTGGCGCCCACCGGCGGGTCCGCCGGGTAGCCGTAGCACTGCTGGGAGGTCCACCCGGCACATGGATCGGTGCTGGTCAGCGAGTCGGGTGGCGGTGCGGCCTCGGGCTGGTCGACGATCTGCCGCTCCCGCGAGCTCGCACTGCCGTGCGCACCGAGACGTCCGGGGCCGACCGCGTCGCGCGGGCGCTCGGTTGCTCGCGGAACCGCCGTTGCGCGCGCGGCCATCTTGGCTGGCAGCGGCATCACCGATTGCGCGACCCGCGGCGGCAGCAGCTTCGGCGGGGCCGGGGCGCCGCACGCCCCGACCGCGAGCGTCAGACCCGACACGACGACGACAACGGCACAACGACTCATGCGCTTCCCCCGGTGCACAGGGCCCGTGCGATGCCACGAGCCGACGCCATGGGTTCCGCGTTGACGTTGCCGCGCGTTATCCGACTACCGCCCGTAGTTCCCGGTTCGGCTAGGCCTTGGCGGCTTTGGCGGCGGCTTTCTGCTGCTTCTTCCAGGCACGCACTTCGTCGAGGGTCTGCTCGTCGACGACGTCTGCGATCGAACGGCGGGCGTCCGCGTCACCGTAGGCACCGGCGGCCTCGCGCCACCCCGCTGGCTGGACGCCCCACTGCTTGCCCAGCAGCGCCAGGAAGATCCGCGCCTTCTGATCGCCGAAGCCGGGCAGCGCTTTCAGGCGCTTCAGCACTTCCTTGCCGTCCGCCTCGGCCCACAGCCGCTCGACGTCACCGTCGTAGTGCTCGACCAGGTACTGGCACAACGCCTGGATGCGCTTGGCCATCGAGCCGGGGAACCGGTGGATCGCCGGCGGCTGGGCGCAGATCGCCGCGAACTCGTCGGGATCCATGACCGCGATCCCGTGCGCATCCAGTTCACCGAGCCGCTCCACCAGCGTCTTGGGACCCGAAAACGCCTTCTCCATGGCGATCTGCTGATCCAGCAGCATGCCCGTGAGCAGGGCGAACGGATCATCGGAGAGCAATTTGTCGGCGTCGGCGTCGCCGGTGAGGTGCAGCGTCTTCGACATGGACACATCGTCGCACGTGCGTCCGTCGGCATCGTCCGGAAGGTGTTGCCCGCCTACACTTCGCCGCTGTGTCTGAGCAACGTCATGCGGCGCCGGTCGACGACGTAGCGCGACCGTGGTGCATTGTTCTACAATGTGCTACATGCTCGATGAGCTGTGGTGGGATGACGAAGACGCCACCCACATCCGCACCCGCTCGGCCCGCTACCCCGGTGCGACCGACATTGAACCCGCGTGGACGTTGGAGGCTGCCACCGACCCGCACTGCATCGTGCGCAACCCTGACCCCAGGAGCCATGTCGGCTACACCCGGATCATCGGGTACTCGGCGAGTGCCGGATGCGTACTGACCGTGATCGTCGACCCCGAGGACAGCTCCGGAGTGACCGCGTGGAAGACCCGCGGAGCCGATCTCCGCGAGTACATCGAAGGCAAGGAGGCATGACCATGACCGACCCCGCCAAGTCGGCCCGCCGTGCACGACACGACGCCATCCGCGCTCAGGTCGCCGACGAAGAAATTGAAGCGACTGAAGCCGAGGTAGCCGAAAACGCCGCTGCCCTCGACGTTTCACTCCACCTGCGCATCAGCCAGTCCCTCGACGCCGAGTTGCGACGCCGGGCGGCCGCCGAGCACATTCCCACATCCGCACTCGTTCGACGGCTCCTCACTCAGGCCGTGCACCGGCACGACTCCGGTGGCCTCACGTCCACTGAGGTCGAAGAGATCGCCCGCCGCGTCGCTCGCGAGGAACTTCAACGAAGCTGAAACCCGCACCGAGAGTCACGTTCGGCATCAAGGCAGCCGCATCAGTCGACCTGACACCGACGAGATCGTCGATGCCTGCGGGGGGGGGAACGCGTCCGTACCGGGGTGATGCTCGATGCCCGACATCGCGATTGTGTTCACGGGGCGGATCCTGTTCCCCTTTGATCCATTCCAGTCATTTACGAGATCGCCGCAAGTCGGCTGTAGCCGAACCCGCCTCCCCACTTACTTCAAGTGTGTCACCCTCTGCTGATCCAGCAGCATGCCCAGCAGCAGGGCGAGCGGATCGCGCGAGAGCAGCGCGTCGGCCTCGACGTCGCCGGTGAGGTTGAGCTTGTTCCGCATAGCAACATCCTGGCACGCGAAGGCATCACCTGCCCCGGCGATGTGCGAGTGCCCCGGAAGGGAGGGCTGGTCGGAGTGGCGCTGGCCAACTTCAGATCAGCAGCAGGGTCTTCCCCACGGCGGTGCGGTTTTCGACCGCGCTGTGCGCGTCGGCTGCCCGCTCCAACGGGAAGGTCTGCCCGATGATCGGCCGGACCAGTCCCGCTGCCGCCTGAGACATCATCCGCTCCGCCCACCTCGACACATTCGCTCCGAAATCGAAGAGCTGCTCGATACCGACCACCTCCACACCCCGGTGGCGCGCCTCCGCGGGATCGATGAGCGTGGCCTCGCCGCTGGCGGCGCCGTGCACCGAGAACCGGCCACCGCGGGCCGTCACCTCGAACGCGGCCTTCCCGATCTCGCCGCCGACACCGTCGAACACCACGTCCGGTCCCGCCCCACCGGTCGCTTCGAGCACCTGCTTGGTCCAGCCGGGTTCGGAGTAGTCGACCACGGCGTCAGCTCCCAATTCCCGGATCACATCGAGCTTCCGCGATCCGCGAGCGGCTCCGATGACCCGCGCGCCCGCCACCCGCGCGAGCTGCACGAGCAGGCTGCCCACTCCACCGGCCGCCGCTTCGACCAGCACCCAACCACCGGGATCGATCCTGGCGTTTTCAACCAGACCCAGGGCCGTGCTGCCGTCGCTGTGGAGGGCCGTGGCCTCCGACATGCCCAAGCCCCCGGGCACCGGGAACAGTTCCCCGACCGCGGCCACCGCCCGCTCGGCGAAACCCCCGGTCTCTCCCGTGCCAGCGACGACACGCCGCCCCAGCCAAGCCGGATCCACCTGCGCACCGACCGCGCTCACGCTCCCGGCCACCAGACCGCCCGGCACGTACGGCAACCGTGGCCGTTCATGCCACCTGTCGGTGCCACGCCGGATCTGCGTCTCGACGAACGTCATGCCCGCCACCGCCACATCGATCACGACCTGGCCGGGACCAGCCACCGGATCCGGCGCCTCGCCTGGAACCAGCACCTCGGGACCCCCGAAACCGATCACCCGGACCACTCGCATACCACTCGCTCCCATCCGTTCGCCGACGCGAACACCCGGAGCGTGCAACCTCAAGCATGGTCGAGGTCAACGGCCCGCACCCTTGGCGAGACCGGGATCTCACGACCCAACCGCACCAGGTCGTCGTCCGAAGTACCACCGGAGGTCCGCTCAATCGATCGGACTGCCGGTGCGCGCTGGGGCGAGAGTCGATCAGTCGCGGCTGTTCCGGAGCCAGTCGTCGATCAGTTCGGTGATGTGCGCCGCAGCGGTTCCTGCCTTGATCAGCGAGCTCATCCGCTGCGCCTGCGGGGCGCTGGGCAAGAATCCCACCAGCAGGGCGGGCAGCAGCAGGCGGCGGGCCAGCAGCTCGTTCGCCGAGGTCACCTGCGGTCGGCGCAGCACCGAGACGTTGACGCGGATCGCGTGTTCGTTGCCCGGCGGGACGCCCGGTCGATCGATTTCGATGGCGGCGTACCGGAAGCCGTGGGCGCGATCGCACGCCGCACAGCCCATCGGGCCACGGCCGAGACGATTGGCACAATCTCCGCAGGTCAACCGGTCCATGGCAGCGTCAACAACCCGCCAGTCGTGCTGGTCCGGCTCCGCCACCACGAGCCCGGCGACCTCGGCCTCCGACTCCCCCGTCCACCGGTCGCGGTGCCAGCGGCGCTGCCATTCCGCTTCGACGATGCCGTCCACCAGTTCTCGGCATCGGCGGCAGTCGGGCGCACCGCCGTACTCGTACTCGCCGCAGGCATCGCAGCGGTGCAAGGCCGCGCCGACCTCGGGTCTCATCGCCTCATGGTCTCCCGGACACGACGATCAGCGCGAGCGATTTTGAAGGCGCAGATCGGGCTCGGCGGCACGTGCTCGGTTCTTACCGCGACGACCACTCGCGAGTGCCAGGCGCCAAGCACACCAATCCGCTGGCTGTTGCGTCGGTCGATGGCTGTGCGCGGTGGGTGCGGGTTTCGGCGGTCGTGTGAGGATCGAGGTGTGATTCCAGATCTGTCCCAGGACCGCATCGACCGACTTCGCGACGCCTTCCAAAAGGCGGGCTACCACGCCGACGGGGTGGTCGAACTCCTCGGCGCCGAGGCGCACGCCGCGTTGGGGCGGGGCGAACCCGTGCCCGCGCTGCGTGCCACCGCCGACGCAGGTTCCCTCGGCACCCTGGTCCGGCTTTTCCTGCTGGGCCGAGCCGAACCGCAAGCGGCCGTCGAGGCCGCGCTGGACCCGCTGCCGGTGCCCGAAGCGGTCGCCGCCGGAGTGCTCGTCGCCGACGGCGACCAGTTGCGCGCCGGGCTCGACGTCCGCCCGCACGGCGCCGACGACGACTCGTGGTGGGTGGTCTCGGACCTGGACTCGGATCTGCGCGGCGGCCGACCGGTGGACGCCGATCACGTGCTCGGTGTCGGGCACGCGTCGCTGAGCCTCGTTCGCGCGACCTCTCGGCGCCCGGTTGGCTCGGTTCTCGACCTGGGCACCGGCTGCGGCGTGCAGGCGCTGCACGCGAGCACGCACGCGCAGCGGATCACCGCGACCGACGTGTCCAAGCGGGCGCTGGCGCTGGCCGAGGCGACCTTCCGGCTCAACCGCGTCGACGTCGAACTCGCCGAGGGCGAGTGGTTCGACCCGGTGCGGGGCCGCAGGTTCGACCTGGTGGTGTGCAACCCGCCGTTCGTGGTCGGCCCGCCGCGCACCGACTTCACCTACCGCGACTCGGGGCTGGCCGGTGACGACGCGAGTGCCCTGGTGGTGCGCCAGCTGCCCGGCTTCCTGGCCGAGGGCGGTACCGGGCAGCTGTTGGCGTCCTGGGTGCACCGCGACGGCGAGGACTGGCAGGACCGGGTGTCCCGGTGGCTGCCACCGGGCGCCGGGGTGGACGCCTGGTTCGTGCAGCGAGACGTCGCCGACCCGGCCCTGTACGTGGGCACCTGGCTGCGCGACGCCGGGTACGACCTCCGCAGTCGGGAAGGCCTGCGGAAAGCGACCGAGTGGCTGGACTGGTTCGAGGCCAATGACGTGATCGGCGTCGGTTTCGGCTTCGTCACCCTGCGCCGCACCGACGCCCGCGGCGAGGTCGTTTGCGAGGACCTCCGGCACGCCTTCGACGACCCGCTCGGCCCGGAGTCCGACCAGTGGCTGCGTCGGATCGACTGGCTGCGCGCGCACGACTCCGCCGCGCAGCTGCTGGCGGCCCGACTGGTCACCGCGGACAGCACCGTGCTGGAAGAGGTCTCCGAACCCGGCGACGAGGGCTGGCACACGCTGGTTCGCCGACTGCACCGCACCGACGGGCCGGGCTGGCAGCACGAGATCGACGAGCTCGGGGTGCGGCTGCTCGCCGGATGCCGTGGCGCGCTCCCGCTCGGCGAACTGCTCGAATTGCTCGCCATGGGCTACGGCGAAGACGTCGAAGAACTGACCCGCGCGGCGATCCCGATGGTGCGCGAACTCATCCGGCACGCAATGGTGTTGCCGGTGGAATGGGCGGGCGGCGACCAATGAGAGCAATCGTCGCCCGGGTCACGCGTGCCTCAGTAACTGTCGATGGTGTCGTCACCGGCAAGATCGAAGAACCCGGACTGTTAGTGCTATTGGGTGTGACGCATTCCGATGGGCCGGAAGAAGTCAGCAAAATGGCGCGCAAACTGCACGAGATTCGGGCACTGCGCGACGAGGAGTCCTGCGCCACCACCGGGGCGCCGCTGCTGGTCGTCAGCCAGTTCACGCTCTACGGTTCGACGAAGAAGGGACGCCGCCCGTCTTGGACCGAGGCGGCCCGGCCGGAGCAGGCCGAACCGCTGGTGGACGCCGTCGTGGCGGCGTTGCGCGAGCGGGGCGCGCGGGTGGCCACCGGGGTGTTCGGCGCGATGATGTCCGTCGAGAGCGTCAACGACGGCCCATTCACACTTTTGGTTGAGGTCTAAAAGTAACGACGGCTCTCAGCAAATCCTCAGACTTGCGGAGCAACGGATGTGACCGCCATGACGTCTCCCAAGCGAGAACTTCGGGAACGAATTCGGCAGCCCGGTCGTTTTCCAGGTAACGAAGCTTCGACGGCCGTGCCGACCGCGTGCCGACACAGCGCTGACGTAGTGCTGATGCACCGATCGACAACACCGGCGAAGACGTCGACGCGGAAGCCCGTACCACGAGCGTACGCGTCTTCCACACCGCGCAACGGCGCGCAGGTGTGAATTAGCGCCCGCCAAGCCAGCCCGCCAGGGAGGGAGCTCATGACCGTCCCGCAGACCACCAAGCCAGACGTCACCGTCGCCGAAGACCTCGACACCCAAGGCCCGTCGGCAGACCTGGTGCGCGTCTACCTCAACGGCATCGGGCGCACCGCGCTGCTCACCGCACAGGAAGAGGTCGACCTCGCCAAGCGGATCGAGGCCGGGGTTTTCGCCATGCACCTGCTGGAGACCAGCAAGAACCTCTCCCCCGAGCGGCGCGCCGACCTCGGTGCCGTGGTCCGGGACGGCCGTCGGGCGAAGAACCACCTCATGGAGGCCAACCTCCGCCTGGTCGTCAGCCTCGCCAAGCGCTACACCGGCCGCGGCATGCCGCTGCTGGACCTGATCCAGGAAGGCAACCTGGGCCTGATCCGCGCGGTGGAGAAGTTCGACTACACCAAGGGCTTCAAGTTCTCCACCTACGCGACCTGGTGGATCCGGCAGGCCATCACCCGTGGCATGGCCGACCAGAGCCGCACCATCCGGCTGCCCGTCCACCTGGTCGAACAGGTGAACAAGCTGGCCCGGATCAAGCGCGACCTGCACCAGCGGCTCGGCCGCGAAGCCACCGACGACGAGCTCTCCGCAGAGGCCGGTATCCCGGTGGAGAAGATCCTCGACCTGATGGACCACTCGCGCGACCCGGTCAGCCTGGACATGCCGGTGGGGGCCGAGGAAGACGCGCCGCTTGGTGACTTCATCGAGGACTCCGAGTCCGCCGATGCCGAGAACGCGGTGATCTCCGGGTTCCTGCAGGACGACCTGCGCCGAGTGCTGGCCACCCTGGAGGAGCGCGAGCAGGCGGTCATCCGGATGCGCTACGGCCTCGACGACGGCCAGCCGCGCACCCTGGACCAGATCGGCAAGTCGTTCGGGCTGTCCCGCGAGCGGGTCCGCCAGATCGAGCGCGAGGTCATGGCCAAGCTCCGCCAAGGCGACCGAGCCGACCGGCTGCGGGCGTACGCGAGCTGACCGCGCGTTCTTTGGGCGAGGTGTGTCCGCGGAAAGCGCGGACCACCCGCGCGGTCAGATGATTTTGCGGGGGCCGAGCCCCCGCAGACCCCCACGGTGCGGTGATCGCGTTCGGGAGTGCTCCTTTCGTTCTTGAGCGTTCCCGGCCTGCTCACCGACCAGCCTTCAGGTATCTCCTCCTCCGGGACTCTTCAAGTATGGCGGTCTTCGGAGCGCTGCCCACAGGTGGTTGGTGGTTGGGGCTTGAGCGTGCTTTTGGTGGGTTTGTGTTGGGTGGTCGGGTTAGGTGTACCCGGTTGGCTCTTTGATTGGTTGGGGTTGCGGAGTCAACATCTTTTCTTGCGTCTTTTCGGTCTTGGCTTTGGCGGCGGGCTTCCGCCGCCTTCTCCGGGAGGCCGAACTCGTCGTTTGGGCGGGTCCGGCCTCCCGACCTTTTTTGCCCAACTCGCCTGACGATCAGCCAACGCGGACGCGCACATCGGAGCCGCATGGCGCGCTCACGGCAAGAACTTCTGATGCCAGCGCCGCAGTTCCTCGTTCGTGGCGCCGTGCGAGCGCAACCAGCCCAGGGCGCCGTCTTCGTGGGCCGCGAACGCGGTCAGGACGCTCTCGATCGCTTCTGTCGGCGTTGACATGAGGTCCTGGACCTTCTCTTCGTCAACGCCCGGTGGCAACACCGGAGCCACGTCCAAGCGCCGCAGCACCCGGAACATGTTGCGGTCGGTGTGCAGGTAGTCGGCCACGATGGCATCGCGGCGCACCCCGACCGCGCTCAGCAACAACGCCGACACCACGCCGGTTCTGTCCTTACCCGCTGCGCAGTGGATGAGCGCGGGACCGTCCGCGTCCAGGACGATGCGGAACACCTCGACCAGTTTCTTCGATGCCCCGTTGATGATCGACTGGTAGAACGCCGTCAGCTCCTGGACGGCGTCGTCGAATTCGAGATCGGTGTCCTGGAGCTCCTCCAGCAACGCCACGTGACGCACCGCGGCGACCGCCGCCAGCGGGTGCTCCCGGTCGCCCACCTCCGCCGAATCGCGCAGGTCCACTACGACTTCCGGCGGCCACCGCAGCATGTGCTCGGGTGCCCGGTCGTCGATGTGCGGAGCATCACTGCGATACACCACGCCCTGTCTGGTCACCACGCCGTTGCCGGTGGGGTGCCCGCCGAGATCGCGCAGGTTCACCAGCGCATCGATCGGGTCCGTCGTCGGCAAAACAACCTCCGCGACTCGGGCACCGGTTCTGAGGTGCGACGACAACTCCGGCCGCCAGCCTCGCAGGTGCGCTCCCGGCCTGCCAACGCCAACCGGGCGACGATCCGATTGGCGATCCGTCACACCTGGGCCACCCCCGTGGACGATCTGATCCGACACGCGGTTTTATGGGTCATCGCGTAACCCGAACGCGCGCAAAGGAGCCGCGACGTGACCACCACCTTTGATTTCGCAAAAGGGCGGCAAGTGCCCCTCGCAGCCAAGCGTTCGACGCTGAGGGAGGAGGGGCGATGACCACGTCATTCGATTTCACCGAGGTGCTGCCCCTCGGGCCCGACGACACCGACTACCGCCTGGTGACCGACGAGGGCATCCGAGTCGTCGAGGCGGCCGGGCGCCGATTCCTCGAAGTCGAGCCGACCACGCTCACCGCCCTGGCCACCGAGGCGATCAAGGACATCCAGCACCTGCTGCGGCCGTCGCACCTGGCGCAGCTGCGCGCGATCGTCGACGACCCGGAGGCCAGCGCGAACGACCGGTTCGTGGCGACCGACCTGCTGCGCAACGCCTGCGTGTCGGCAGGGGGCGTGCTGCCGATGTGCCAGGACACCGGCACCGCGATCGTCATCGGCAAGCGCACCGAAACCGTGCTCACCGGCGGTCACGACGAAGAAGCGCTGGCCCGCGGCATCTTCGACGCCTACCAGGACCTCAACCTGCGGTACTCGCAGATGGCGCCGCTGAACTTCTGGGACGAGCGCAACACCGGCAGCAACCTGCCCGCGCAGATCGAGCTGTTCCACAAGCACGGCACCGACCCGAGCTACGAGTTCCTGTTCCTGGCCAAGGGCGGCGGCAGCGCGAACAAGACGTTCCTGTACCAGGAGACAAAGGCGCTGCTGAACCCAACGCGGTTGGGGCGGTTCCTGGAGGAGAAGCTGCGCTCGCTGGGCACCGCCGCGTGTCCGCCTTACCACCTGGCGATAGTGGTCGGCGGCATGTCCGCCGAGTTCAACCTCAAGGTCGCCAAGCTGGCCTCCGCGCGCTACCTCGACGAACTCCCGCGCACCGGCTCGGCCTCCGGGCACGCGCTGCGCGACGTCGAGATGGAGCAGCAGGTGCTGGAGATGACGCGGCAGTTCGGCATCGGCGCGCAGTTCGGCGGCAAGTACTTCTGCCACGACGTCCGGGTGATCCGGCTGCCCCGGCACGGGGCGTCGCTGCCGGTCGGGGTCGCGGTGTCCTGCTCGGCGGACCGCCAGGCCAAGGCGAAGATCACCCCGGAAGGTGTGTTCCTGGAGCAGCTGGAGCGCGACCCGGCCCGCTACCTGCCGGACGTGGTCGACGAGCAGCTCTCCGACGAGGTCGTCCAGATCGACCTGAACCGGCCGATGGCCGAGATCCGCGCGGCGCTGTCCAAGCTGCCGGTCAAGACGCGGGTGTCGCTGACCGGTCCGCTGGTGGTGGCGCGCGACATCGCGCACGCCAAGATCGCCGAGCGGCTGGACGCCGGGGAACCGATGCCCGACTACCTGCGCGACCACCCGGTGTACTACGCGGGCCCGGCCAAGACCCCGGAGGGCTACGCCTCGGGTTCGTTCGGTCCCACCACCGCGGGTCGCATGGACGCCTACGTCGAGCAGTTCCAGGCCGCGGGTGGCTCCCTGGTCATGCTGGCCAAGGGCAACCGCTCGGCCAAGGTGACCGAGTCCTGCCACGCCCACGGCGGTTTCTACCTCGGTTCCATCGGCGGGCCCGCCGCCCGGCTCGCCCAGGACTGCATCCGCAAGGTCGAGGTGCTGGAGTACCCCGAACTCGGCATGGAAGCGGTGTGGCACATCGAAGTCGAGGATTTCCCCGCCTTCATCGTCGTAGACGACAAGGGCAACGACTTCTTCGCCAACGCCACTCAACCGACCCTGCAGATCTCCTTCGCCCGCTGAAATGCCGTGTCTACCGCAGGAGCCCCACCCCCTGCGGTAGACACGGTTTCCCGGTTTCAGAGTTCTTGCTGCGGGAACAAAACAGGCGCACCGAGCCCGTCTCGGAACTCGTTCCGCACAATTGATCCGGTAACGGACCTCAGACGACCGTCCCGACTAAGCAGCTCGATCGACGCATGGCGCCGCGACTGCCTTTGCGGGACGGCGTCGGAGCGACCGCGAAAGCGCGAATTGCGTGCGTGTTGGAAAGCGGCTGATGTCGCTTTCCCGACGCCGAACTCGCGATGGCAGGCCGGATCGAGCAATCCCTTTTTACCGAGGAATCTTCACATCTCGTTGTTCCAGCACGACCTTGCGTGCGTCCAGTGGCGCATCGAGCCGAACCGCCACCGGCGGATAGCGCAGGTCCATCGTGCAGATCCCCGGCGGATCCGGGGTTTCCTCGACGAACACGACCCTGACGTGGTCGGGGGTCTGCTCGCCGAGTTCGGCGTGCACCTTGCTGCAGCCACCCTCCTGGCCGGTGGCCACGACGACCATTCCGTTGTCCTGCGTCCAGACCTTCTTCGGATAACCCTTGGGAAGCAACGACGCGTCGATCGCGCTCTCGGCGACCGGGGTTCGTTCCTGTTCCGGTTTCGGTTGCACCGGCACCTGTTGCACCGGACCGGGCGGCGGCGCCGGTGGCTGGCCGCCGAAACCCACCTCGTTGGATGGCTGTTGGGCGCAGGCTGCCAACGCTAGGAGCAGAACCCCTGCGCCCACTGTGGTTTGTAGGCGTCTCATGCCCTCTAGACGGATCCGCCGCGGCGGCCGGTTGCGCGAATGCCGCGTCGGATCAATAAACACCTTTCCCACATTTCGGAACTGCTGGTGCTCGATGACCCGTGCGTGGTTTCGTCAACGGAATCCGCTTCGCGCCCTGGAGTGAGAAATGGCCACCACCGCCACATCTGCCACACCCGTCGCCGTGCCCCCGGAAGCACCGCAGAGCAAGCCGCAGTGGGCAACCCTGACCATCGGGGTGATCGCGGCCGTAGCACTCGTGATCGCAGCGGCCGTGGTGGTCGGTGTGAAATCGGCTGTGCTGGCCGCTCTGGGCCTGGCGCTCGGGCTGACGCTGTTCCATTCCCGCTTCGGATTCACCTCTGCCTGGCGGCAACTCGTCTCGGTGGGACAGACCTCGGGAATGCGGGCGCACCTGCTGATGCTCGCCACGGCGTCGATCCTGTTCGCCCCGATCCTGGCTGGCGGCGTGGCGTTCTTCGGTGCCCAACCGGAAGGAAACGTCGAACCGCTCGGCCTCGGGCTGGTCGTCGGCGCGGTGCTGTTCGGCGTCGGGATGCAGCTCGGCGGCGCCTGCGCATCGGGCACCCTGTTCGCCGTCGGCGGCGGAAACACCCTGATGGTGGTGACGCTCTTCTTCTTCATCTGCGGATCGGTGCTCGGCGCACTGCACCTTCCACTGTGGACATCGGACGCCATCACGCTCGGTTCCTTCTCGCTGGCCGAGGACACCGGCCTCGGCTACTTCGGCGCGTTGATCGTGCAGCTCGCCGTGCTGGGCGCGATCGGCTTCGCCGCGACCCGGTGGACCCGGCGGCGGGGCGCTCCCCCGGCTGGTCGCCCGCCAACGTCACGCGGGTGGTGGCGGATTCTGCGCGGCTCCTGGCCGCTGTGGGTCGGCGCGATCGCGCTGGCCGTGCTGAACGCGGTGGTGCTGCTCACCCGCGGCACCCCGTGGGGCATCACGTCGGCGTTCGTGCTGTGGGGTTCGAAGGCGCTGCAGGCGGTCGGCGTCGATGTGGCGAGCTGGCCGTACTGGCAGGGCGAGCGGGCCGCATCCCTGACGAATCCGGTGCTGGCCGACTCGACCTCGGTGCTGGACTTCGGAATCATCGTCGGCGCGCTCGTGGCATCAGCCGCATCCGGCGCGTTCGTGCTGGCCAAGCGCCTGCCCGTGAAGGTCGTGCTGGCGGCGGTGATCGGCGGGCTGCTGATGGGCTACGGTGCGCGGCTGGCCTACGGCTGCAACATCGGCGCGTACTTCTCAGGTATCGCCTCGTTCTCCCTGCACGGCTGGGCTTGGGGGCTGCTGGCATTGGTCGGCACCTGGATCGGTCTGAAGCTTCGGCCGCTGTTCGGTCTCGACGTCCCCAAGCCGAGCGACTCGGTCTGCTGATCGGGCTCGCCGCTGAACAGGGCCGCGTTTCCGCGACAGCCCGCGCACCTAGATTCGTACCGAGGGGTCGAAGACGCCGACGATCCAGTCCCGGACCCAGCGGGACAGTTCACCGCCGCCCCGCACCCAGCTGAAGTGCCCGAGGTCGGTCGCCCCGGACACCGCTCGCGTGTAGTGCGTGGCGGTGCGCGGCGCTCGCCCCGCCTTGCCCGCCAGATGGTCCACTGAGGACTGCGGGGCCAGCAGGTCTCCCGCGATGCTGATCGTCAGCAGCGGTTGCCGCAGATCACGAAGCGCCGCCTCGTAATCGGTCGTCGAGCCGGTCAGCCGGTACCGGCCGGTGCGGGACTGCCTCGCCCAGTCCCGCATCAGATCAACCGCCTGACGGCCGCCGAAGCCGAGTCGCCGGCCCGGCCAGTAGCCGAGCAGCGTGGACAGCAGCGCAACCACCTGGGTCCCGAGCAGAATGCGGAACTTGTGCAAGCCGGGGAAGCTCCGGAACCACACGGAACCGGAAGCCACCAGCGCCACCCCCTGCACCCGGCCGGGGCGGCTTGCCGCGTGCAGCAGCGCGATCTGACCGCCGAGGCTGTGCCCCAGCAAGAACCGAGGCCCCTGCGGAAAGGTCGACTCGACCAGGTCGACAACGGCATCCACGTCGTCGATGAGGCTTTGGTAGCCGAACCGCACTCCCCGAGCCGCCAGGGGCGTGCTCTCGCCCTGACCGCGCAGGTCGAAGGTCACCACCACGAGCCCCTGCCGGTGCAGGTCGGCGACGAAGGGCCGGTAGTACCTGGCTGGCACGCCCATGGCCGGGAGCAGGACGACCACCGGGCTGGCCGGGTCGTCCTGCGGCGCGGCGTGCACCGTGAGCCGATGGGTGTCGGTGGGGACCACCCCGAGCACGACGGAAGCCTGGGCCTGCCCGGCTGCGGAGGAGCCGGGCTCGGAGGTGTTCTCGGTGGTGTCCTCGTCCACGCCGCCCAGATTAACGGAACCGGACAGTTTCACAAGCCTCCCGGCGGTGCCAGTTTTGGGCAGCGTGCCAGTTTCGACAGTGCGCCAGTTTCGACAGGGCGCCAGTTTCGACAGGGCGTCAGCGCAGACGGCGCGGCCCGGCGTCCAACGCCGCTGGCGACGCCCCGATGCCCACCCTGGCACCGGCGACCACGGCTCCCGTCGGAGAGGCGAGCACCGGTTGCAGCGCCAATTCACGCACCTCCGGCAGGTCCTCGGCCAATGTGGCCACCCGCAGCACCAGGTCCTCCAAGGCCGCGAGGTCCGCCGGTTCAGCGCCCCGGTATCCGGCCAACAGCGGCGCGGCCCGCGGCTCGCGCACCAGTGCGGCAACATCCACATCGGACAGCGGAAGCGCGCGGTATGCCTTGTCGCCCAACAGCTCGCTGGCCACCCCGGACAGCCCGAACGAGACCAGCGTGCCGAACGACGGATCGTCCAGCAGATCGATGACGCACGACGTGCCCCGAGCCGCCATCCGCTGCACGTACACCTCGTCGAGCCCGGACACCCCGTGCACGTCCGCGTACGCCGACCGCACGGCCTCGGCGCTGCCCAGGTCGAGGCGAACACCCACCAGGTCCGCGCGGTGCCGCAGCTGATCGCGCACCGATTTCAGCACAACCGGATAACCCAACTCCTCGGCCGCCGCTACCGCCGCCACCACCCCGGTGACCAGCCGGAACGGCATCACATCGATGCCGTAGCAGCCGAGCAGGCGCACCGCCTGATCGTCGCTGAGCCCGGTATCGCCCGCGGCCAACCAGCCCTCGACCAGCGCGCGTGCCCGGTCCGCGTCGACCTGCGACGGCCGCACGAAATGCCCCTTGGGGGCAGCGCGCCACCGCGCGTACCGGGTGACTCGCGCGAGCGCCAACACCGAGCGCTCCGGACTCGGGTAGGAGGGCACCGATCCTCTGCCGGTCGTGCCCTCCGGCCCCGGCACCGCGAGCTCGTCGGGCACGCCTTCGGCGGCCAGGAACGTGGTCACCACCGGTTTGGAACGCGCGCTGTCCGCCTCCTGCAAGGCCTCGCGCAGGGCGCGCGCGTACGCCGCGCCGGGCACCGCCACCGGCGGCGCGAATACCGTCACCAGCGCGTCGACGTCCTCGCGCAGGGCGGCATCGCGAACCGCCGCGGCGAACTGCTCCGGCCCCGCTGACGCACCCACATCGACCGGATCGCCCGCCAACTTCAGCGCCTGCGCCTGCGCCACGTCGGCGGCGATCATGCCCAGCGCGGCGGAGTTGCCCACGATCGCGATCCGATCACCCTGCGGCAACGGCTGATGCGCCAGCAGCAGGGCGGTGTCGAACAGCTGCGCGACCGACTCGACCCGGATAACGCCGGACTGCTCGAACAACGCCTGCACGCTGGTCTCGTCGATCTGCACGGATGTGGCGGCCAGGCCAGGTCGTACCGCGTTGCGGCCCGACTTCACCGCCACCACCGGTTTGCTGCGCGCCAACCGGCGCGCCAGGCGCCCGAACTTGCGCGGATTGCCGAAGGACTCCAGGTAGAGCAGCACGACGTCGGTGGCCGGATCGGTCTGCCAGTACTGCAACAGGTCGTTGCCAGACACATCGGCGCGGTTGCCCGCCGAAACGAACGTCGACAACCCCAGCCCCCGTTCGGTCGCGGTGGCCAGGATCGCCACCCCGAGCGCGCCGGACTGGCAGAAGAAGCCGGCGCGACCGCGACCGGGCAGCTGCGGCGCCAGGCTCGCGTTCAACCGGAACTCCGGATCGGTGTTGACCACGCCCAACGCGTTGGGGCCGACCACTCGCATGCCGTGCGCGCGCGCCGCCCGCACCATCTCGCGTTCCACCGCGCGGCCCTCCGGGCCGCTCTCGCTGAACCCGGAGCTGACGATGACCAGAGTCTTCACCCCCTTGGCCAGGCAGTCGTCGAGCACCGCGGTCACGCTGGCGGCCGGGATGGCCACCACCGCGAGGTCGACCTCGTCGGGGATGTCGAGCACCGAGGCGTAAGCGCGCACCCCGTGCACCGAGTGGTGCTCCGGGTTCACCGGGTAGACCGGACCGGCGAAGTCCGCGGTGAGCAGGTTGGTCAGCACCGCATGACCGATCTTGGCGTGATCGGTGGACGCGCCGATCACCGCGACCGACCGCGGCCGCAGCAGGTTGTGCACGCTGCGCGCCTCGGCGGCCTGCTCGCGGGCGCGAGCCACTGCCACCGACTCCTCGGTCGGGTCGATGTCGAACTCCAGGTGCACCACGCCCTCTTCCAGAGCACGGCTGACCTGGTACCCGGCGTCCCGGAACACCCGCACCATCGTCGAGTTCTCGGCCAGCACCTCCGCCACGAAGCGTCGCAGCCCGCGTTCCCGAGCCGCCGCGGCCAGATGTTCCAGCAGGATCGAGCCCAGGCCGCGGCCCTGATGCTGGTCCTGCACCACGAACGCGACCTCGGCCAACTTCTGCTCGCCCAGTCGGTCGTAGCGGCCCACCGCCACGATGTCGTCGCCGAGCAGCGCGACCAGCGCCACCCGGTTGACGTAGTCGACGCGGGTGAACCGCTCCACATCGCGCTGCGGCATCCGCGGATACGGGGCGAAGTAGCGGTAGTACCGGGTCCGATCGCTGAGCCGCCCGTGGAAGGCGACCAGTTTCTCGGCATCCGCAGCGGTGATCGGCCGCAGGTGCATGGTGCCGCCGTCGGAGAGCACCACGTCGGCTTCCCACCGCCGCGGGTAGTCGTCCGCTGGGTAGGCCTCCTCATGATCCCGCGCCACTTCGTCCACTTCGGACTCCTCAGTCGCGGGTATCGGCCGGATCGAGACCGTGCAGCGGAAACACCGCGTGCCGGGTATCGCGAATCGCGGTGTCCACTGAGGACGTGGTCACACCCGCCCACGGCTGGAAAGCCGGGTCGGCCCCGTCGGTCATCGAAGTAGGCAGCGGCACGTTGTGCGCGACGCGCACCGCGTGCGCCATCCAGTCCCCCGGGATGGTGGTACCCGGTTCGAGGTCGCGGTTGAGCAGCGTCGCCAACAGGTGCGTCCAGGCACGCGGCACCACCCGGAACAGCGAGTAGCCACCGCCGCCCAGCGCCAGCCACTTGCCGCCCGCGCAACGCTCGGCCAGCTGCCGCAGGTTCTGGTAGACCGCGCGCTGTCCGTCGACGGTCATCGACAGTTCCGCGAGCGGATCCTCCCGGTGCGGGTCGGCGCCGCACTGGGTCACCAACACCTGCGGCTGGAACGCCTCCAGCACCGACGGCACCACCGCGTGGAACGCGCGCCGCCAATCGGCGTCACCGGTCCCCGGCGGCAGCGGGATGTTGACCGCAGTGCCCTCGGCCGCGCCCGAGCCGATCTCGGTGGAGAACCCGGTGCCCGGCCACAGCGTGTGCGGGTGCTGGTGCAGCGAGATGGTCAGCACCCGCGGGTCGTCGTAGAACGCCGCCTGCACGCCGTCTCCGTGGTGCACGTCGATGTCGAGGTAGGCGATGCGCTCCACGCCCTGTTCCAGCATCCAGGCGATGGCCACCGAGCAGTCGTTGTAGATGCAGAACCCCGACGCGTGATCAGCCATCGCGTGGTGCAGCCCACCGGCGATGTTGACCGCCCGGTCGGCCCTGCCGGACACGATCTGCTCGGCCGCCCGGATCGAAGCGCCCGCGATCAGCGCCGATGCTTCGTGCATCCCGTCGAAGATCGGATTGTCCCCGGTACCCAACCCGTGGCCGATCTCCCAGCCCACCAGAGGCGCCTCCCGCACCGCCGCCAGGTACTCGGGCTTGTGCACCCGCTGCAAGTCCTCGTCGGAGGCGGGTTCGGGCTTGATCATCTCGACGCCGTCGAGGACACCTAACGAGCGGGCCAACCGCATGGTCAGCTCCAGCCGGATCGGATGCAGAGGGTGATGCCCGCCGAGATCGTAGTCAAGCACCGACTCGTCCCACACCACCGCACACTGAGAACCCATGCCCCGGACGCTACCCGGCCTGTGGCAACCAACACAGCGCAATCGCCCACACCGCGGAGACGCCTACGGATGGGTCCGCAGGCGGTCAGCAACCAGCGGAACGCCAGAACCCACCTCGACTACCGGTGCCGGAATTGCGGCCCGTCCAGATCGTTCATCCAGCCTCCGATCCGGTCGCGGCCGGTCGGTTCGGATCTGCCGACCAGTTCGACCACGACCCCGCGTACAGCACCGCCGGACGCTGCGGATCGGTCACGCCCGCGTGCTCCAGCGCCAGCAGGACCGAGCACGCGGTCACCCCCGAGCCGCAGTACGCCCCGACCGGAGCGGTGCTGTCGACGCCGAGGTCGGCGAAGTGCTTGGCCAGCTCCTCCGGGGAACGCCACCGGCCCGATTCCGCCACGTGCGCGGCGAACGGCGCGTTCAGCGCTCCCGGAATGTGCCCGGCGCGCGGATCCATCGGCTCGACGTCACCTCGGTAGCGCTCCGGTGCGCGGGCATCCAGCAGGGTGCCCGCGCGGGCGAGCCGGGCGGCCGCGTCCGCGTCCACCACCGGCATCGACCCCGGCCGGACCCGGAAGCTCCCCTCCGCTGGCTGCGGTCGGTCCGCCGTGGTGGGCCGGTGCTCGGCGGTCCAGGCCGCGTAGCCGCCGTCGAGCACTGCCACCGACTCGTGACCGGCCCAACGCAGCAACCACCAGGCGCGGGCGGCGGCCGAACCGTTGTCCGCGTCGTAGACGACCACTGGGCGGTCCCCGTCGACGCCTGCCCGGCGGAGCACCGCCTCCAACTCGGCCGGGTCAGGCAGCGGATGGCGCCCCGCCGGGCCCGGTTCGGCGGCCAATTCGGTGTCCAGATCGACGAACACCGCACCCGGCAAATGGTCCTTCTCATAGGCCTCTCGACCCGGCGGCCCGAGCAACGACCAACGGACGTCGAAAACGGTCGGGTGCGGCTCCTGCCGCAAGGCGGCCATGAGATCATCGGTACTGATCAAAGGATGCATGACGGCCCTTTCGTAGCCCCGCGACGAGGCCTGTCGGAAATCCTGGAAGTCAACTTCTCGACCGCTGACCGCTGTCGGCTGGGACGACTAGCATCGTGGTTGGGACTGAATGGGGAGCCGACGTGAACGATCTCATCGATACCACTGAGATGTACCTCCGCACCATCTACGACCTCGAAGAAGAGGGCGTGGTTCCGCTCCGGGCCCGGATCGCCGAACGGTTGGAGCAGAGCGGCCCCACGGTGAGCCAGACGGTAGCCCGCATGGAACGCGACGGACTGCTGACCGTCGCCGAAGATCGCCACCTCGAACTCACCAAGGCCGGTCGTGCCCGCGCCATCAGCGTGATGCGCAAGCACCGCCTCGCCGAACGGCTTCTCGTCGACGTGATCGGTCTCGAATGGGAGCACGTCCACAATGAGGCGTGCCGCTGGGAGCACGTGATGAGCGAAGCAGTCGAGCGCAAGCTCGTCAAGCTGCTCGGTGGTCCCACCACCTCTCCCTACGGCAACCCGATCCCGGGCCTCGACGAGCTCGGCGTGGACCACGTCGAGGCACCGGCCGACGGTGATCTGCAGCGGGTCGACGAGATCGCCCGCAGCGGCGGCGGTCGCGCCGTCATCCGCCGTATCGCCGAGCACGTCCAGCTCGACCCGGATCTGATGACCGAGTTGAAGCAGGTCGGTGTCGTGCCCGGCAAGGAGGTGGAGATCCTGTCGGTGATCGGGCCGAACAAGCCGATCGAGGTCCGTGGCGACAACGGCAGCACCGAGCTGTCGGTCGGCATCGCACACGCGGTCATGGTGCGCTCGAAGTGACGGCGGCGGACCGCGCGGCGGCGTTGTTCGCCGAGAAACACGGCGGCGCGTCGAGCGCGGTCTGGTCTGCGCCTGGCCGGGTGAACCTGATCGGGGAGCACACCGACTACAACGACGGGTTCGTGCTCCCGTTCGCCCTGCCGCACCGCACCACCGTCGCGATCGGGCCGCGCACCGACCGGCAGTTGTCCGTCGCGACCCTCGGTAGCGACGGGCATCTGCACGACGGTCCCGTCGTGGCCATCGACGAGCTGCGCCCCGGAAACCCGACCGGTTGGGCTGCCTACCCGGCCGGTGTCGCGTGGGCACTGCGCGACACTGGGTTCGAGCTCGGTGGCGCCAACCTGATGATCGTCGGCCAGGTGCCGACCGGCGCCGGTCTGTCCTCCTCGCACGCCCTGGAATGCGCGGTGGCGCTGGCTCTGCTGAACACCGTGCACCATGCGCCTGGCGAGCCGGGCGCGCCGAGCCTTGGTGAGATCGCGCGCCTGGTGCAGCGGGCGGAGAACGACTTCGCCGGGGCTCCCACCGGCCTGCTCGACCAGACCGCCTCGCTGGCCTGCACGGAAGCTCACGTGTTGTTCTTCGACGTCCGAACCGGCGACGCCGAGCAGATCCCGTTCGATCCCCGCAGCGTCGGTTTGGAGCTGTTGGTGATCGACACACGCGTGAAGCACTCGCACAGCGAATCCGGTTACGGACAACGGCGGCGGGGCTGCGAACGCGCGGCGGAGCTGCTGGAGCTCAAAGCACTTCGCGATGTAGCCAGCGATGACTTGGCGGCGACCTTGGCGAAGCTTCCGGAAGACCTTCGGCCACTCGTGCGGCACGTGGTCACCGAGAACGACCGGGTGCGGGCCACTGTGGACCAGCTCCGCGCCGGACGGTACGCCGAGATCGGCCCGCTGCTGACCGCTTCGCACGTCAGCCTCCGCGACGACTACCGGGTCTCCAGCCCCGAGCTGAACCTCGCGGTGGACACCGCACTGGACACCGGCGCCCTCGGGGCCAGGATGATCGGCGGCGGTTTCGGCGGTTCGGCGATCGCGCTGGTCCCGGTCGCGGACCGGGACCGCGTCGAGCACGCCGTCCGGGACGCGTTCGAGCGGCAGCACCTCGCCGCACCCCGGTTGTTCACAGCGGTACCCTCCGCCGGTGCGGGACGGGACCGGTGACCACCGGGTCATCGACTGGGGCACCCCAGCCGCCCGCTCGTTGACGGCGACCGAAGAAGATCTCCCACGGAAGGCAGTACGCAGGTGAAGCTCCTCGTCACAGGCGGCGCAGGCTACGTCGGAAGCGTGTGCGCGGCACGCTTGGTGGAAGCAGGCCACGAGGTCGTCGTGGTCGACGACCTGTCCACCGGGCACTCCGACGCGATCCCGGACGGCTGCAAGTTCGTCGACGCCGACATCGCGACGGCGGCCAGCGGCCTGCTTGCGGAGTCGTTCGACGGTGTGCTGCACTTCGCGGCCAAGTCGCTGGTCGGCGAATCCATGCAAGATCCGGAGAAGTACTGGCACGGCAACGTGGTCACCTCGCTGCGGTTGCTGGACGCGATGCGCGAGCACGGCACGCCTCGACTGGTGTTCTCCTCCACCGCCGCGACCTACGGGGAGCCGGAGGTCACGCCGATCACGGAGGACACCGCGACGCGCCCGACGAACACCTACGGCGCGACGAAGCTGGCCATCGACCACGCGATCACGTCGTATGCGAGCGCCCACGGCATCGGCGCGGTCAGCCTGCGGTACTTCAACGTCGCCGGTGCACACGGGACATTCGGCGAGCGGCACACCGTGGAAACGCACCTGATTCCGATCGTGCTCCAGGTCGCGCTCGGCCAGCGGGAGCAGGTGCAGATCTTCGGGGACGACTGGCCCACCTCCGACGGCACCTGCATCCGGGACTACATCCACGTCACCGACCTGGCCGACGCCCACCTGCTGGCCCTGGACCACGCCACCCCCGGTCAGCACCGGATCTACAACCTCGGCAACGGCACCGGCTTCACGGTCAAGGAAGTGATCGACACCTGCCGGAAGGTGACCGGCCACCCGATTCCGGCGCAGGTCGCGCCACGCCGGGCTGGTGATCCGGCGACGCTGGTGGCGTCGAGCCAGCGCGCGCGGGAGGAACTGGGTTGGCAACCGCAGCGCGCCGACCTCGATGTGATCGTGCGGGATGCGTGGGAATTCACCCGACTCCGCCAGCAATCCTGAACGCCGCCAAGGCGTTTTCGCATTCTCGTTGCGCATCATCACCAAGCTCCGTCCTCTTCGAGCATCATTCGGGCGTCTTCGGCGGCGTCGCGGGCGATGACAGCCAGGTCGGTCGGCGGGATGCCCGCCTCCATGGCCTGTCGGAGCAGGAGCCCAAGCCGGTGCTCCGGTTGGGTCTGCTCGATTCGCTCCAGTGCGACGCCTGCCAGCGCTCCCTCACCCCGCAGGTAGGCGGAGAACGCCAGTAGCGCGGCGACCTCGGCCAATTCCGGGTCGGGCGCCTTGCGGACCAGCGCAAGCCAGAGCTGTTCGGCTGCCCTGGCCGCATCGCCGAGGGCAGTGCCCAGGGCGATGTCGCGCACTCTGGTGTCGGACACCGCGAGCAGCACGCGAAGCTGATCGTCTTCGGTCAACGCGGCACCGCTGGCGGTGCGTTCGATGGCCGCGAACACGGTCCGCAGGTCTCGGATCACCTTGTTCGGGTCGTAGCCGTCGGTGAGTTCCTCGGTCAGCAGGTCGAGCTTCGCCGAGCAACGCGCCACGGTTTCGGCGGACTCGGGCGCGACCAGCGCCCGGAGTTCGTCCCTGCTGCCGAAGGTCACCGATCCGGCCGCGGCCATCGCCGCCGCGATGGCCGCGGCCTGCGGGTCGGCGATCTCACCTAGGCACTCGGGGTCTCGGTAGCACTGCCATTGAGCACCGGCTCGGATCTCCGGCACCCACAGCGCGTGGGCGGTTGCGACACCGGCCCGGCTGAAGGAGTCGCAGATCATGTCGATCAGCTCGGCGTGCGGCGGCCCGGTGTCACATTCGTCCACAGTAGATCGGTTGAACGGCGGTCCTTGGCAGGCACCGGCGCAGGCGTCGCCGCAGGCGTCGACGTTCGGCTTCGCACCGACCACGATCAGGATCACGGCCTCGGCGTGCTGTCGACCGAGTGGACCGGTGATCAGGTACTCGCCGAATCCGCAGATCCGCATCGGGCAGGGCAGATCGGTGCGCAGCGTCACGCCGAATCTCGGCGTGTGGGCCAAGTCGTGGACCGTGAGCACCACGAGCGAGTCCGTCGGGTGGAATCCCAACATGTGCGGCACCGCGGCCAGCAGGTCGGCGGGATCGGTCAGCGAAATGGTGGTGTTGAGTCGTGTTGTCATGCCGCAACGATCGGCCCCGAAAAGGCACCGGCGAAAGGGCATTTTCGAAATCTGTGGACATACCTGTCCGGTGTGGACAACTCAACCGCAAAAGTCCGCAAAATCCACTATGGAGTGACGATCGGTCGAGCTATCCTGGCCGTCCTTTCGGTGCTAACGCTCAGTTTCCGCCCCGCGAAAGCGAATTTGCGTCGCAGTTGACCTATCCGATGGATCCGACCAGCGGCAGCTGGATCCGGGTGCGGGACAGATCGAGTTCCAGCCCGACGCCGGGTTTCGGGCGCAACGTGAAGTCGTGATCGCTGGACAGCACGACGATCCCGAGCCGGTGTCCGGGCGCGAAAACGTAGTCATCCGGCTGCATGAACACGTCGATCGAGTAGTTCTTCCCCAGTTCGACGGGCGAGGTCCGGTCGATCGCGTGCCGGTTCTGCGGATCCGCCCAACCACGCGTGATGACCGAGACCGTACCGTCCGGAGCCTGGTCCACCAGCAACGCCGTCACGTTGGCGGCCGGTCGGTCGAAGGTCAACGCCAACTCCGCGCGCACCGTGCCGCTGACCCGGGCCGGAGCCGTCAGCGGAGCGCTGAGATATGCGAGTCGGTTCGGTGAACTCGGCGCCGCCGCGAGGTCTTCGGCCAATTGTCCGGCGTCATCGCGCAACGCCTCCACCACTCGACCCGACGCCCGCGCCGCGGTGAGCCCACCTCGCTCGCTGCCGCCAGGCGTAGGCCGCAGTGCCACCTCACGCGCTTCCGGGGCTGGCCACTCGGCTTCCTCGACCCAACTGCCGTCCTCACGTTGCACGGTTGCCCTCGGCTCGCCCTCGACGCCGTTTGGCACCTGGTAGAGATAACGCGTGAACCAGCGGTTCAACGTGCGCAACCACTCCTGCTCGCGCAGCCCGATCGGGTCGGTGTGCCCCGCCTGGTGCCACCAGATCTTGTGCGGCACGTCGCGTTCCCGCAGCGCCGCGTACCACTGCGCCGCCTGCCGGGTCTTGACGTTCCAGTCGTTGAGCCCGTGCACGGACAACACCGCGGCATGGACCTGGTCGACGTCGTTGAGGTAGTTGCGCTGGTCCCAGAACGGGCTGTAGTCGCCGGTGAGCCGGTCCTGATCGGCCGTGAGCTGCTCGATCAGCCCGCGGCACGGCTCACGATCGGCCCGGGTGTGCACGAATTCGGCCAGCACATCGGCGTCTTCGCCCTGGTAGCCACCGGGCGCCACGATCGCGCCGTCGGTGCGGTAGTAGTCGTACCAGTTCGAGATCGCGCCGATCGGCACGATCGCCTCAAGGCCTTCGACGCCCGTGCTGGCCACCGCGTTCGGCAGGGTGCCGTTGTAGGACACGCCCATCATGCCGACCTTGCCGGTCGCCCAACCCGCCTCTATCGGACTGCCAGCCGCATCGTGGCCGGGTGCGCGCGAGTTCAGCCAGTCGACCACCGACTTGGCGCCGATCGTCTCGTTGGCGGCCCCGGTGGTCGGGCACCCGGTGGACTGACCGGTGCCCAGCGACTCCGCGTACACCACGGCGTATCCCCTGGCCAGCAGGTATTCCTCGTACGCCCAGTCTATTTCGGCCGCTACCGCCATCCGTTCGTCGCGCTCGGCGGTGCGCACCGTCCGGTTTCCGGGCTGCTCGGGGACGTACAGTTCGGTGTCGACGTTGTGGTTGGCCACGTCGTTACCGCCGGAGAAGTACGGACTGGCCTGGTACACGACCGGAACCCGCAGTCCCTGCGCGGTTTCCTTCGGCCGCACCACCTGGACGTGCACCCGGTCGTCCTGCCCGTCGCGGTCGCTGTCCACCGGGGCGGTGACGAACAGGTCTTCGCGCAGCGCCTGCGCCGGGTCGAACACCGGTTGCGCCTCACCGTCTTGGAAAACCGGGCCCTGCGGCGGCTCCGCAGACGCTGGCAACCCGGTCAGCGGAAGGACGAACACCGCCGCCAACAAACCCATCCGAACGCGCCGCATGCAGGCTCCCGAGACCGAAGGAATCGACACCAGCACTTTTCTCAGCGCCGAACGCGAAGTCAATCACCCACCCGGCAGGTTCGCGCCAGAACACGCTTCGGGCGACGCAGTAGAGTCGAAGCGGATTAGGCACCGACCCGCTAGGAGCGAGCATGACCATTCCCTCCAGCCTGCTGACCTCGGCCGGTTTGATCGGTGGCTTCGCGGTCGCCCGTGCGACCAGGCACCGGCACTGGGGTGGAGTGGTGGCGGCCGGCGCGGGACTGGGTGCGATGGAGGTTTGCCGCCGCCGGACTGGCGTGCTCCCGGCCCTCGCTCTCGGTGCCACCTACGCCGGCGCGCTGGCCGGTTCGCACCCGCTGGCCAAGAAGATCGGCGCCTGGCCATCGGTGTTCGCCGTCACCGGTGCGACCGCTGCCGCCGCTCACCTGCTGACCAAGCGCCGCCGCGGCTGACAGAAGAACAAGCTGCACCTTCACCTCTGCTCGGCCAGGAACTCGTCGAACGTGATGCGGCCAACCGCCCGGTTCGGGACCAGGTTGTCGCCGCGGCGATAACCAGCGAACGCAGCTCCCGGCAGCCGGATCGACAGCACCAGTCGGCGTCGCCCCGTCGAGTTCAGGTAAGCCCGCGCCAGGTCGCGATGGCTGCGGATCTCCGGCCCGCCGATGTCCGGGACCCGGCCAGCCGGTGCCCCACCAGCGAGTTCGGCCAACCGCTCTGCGACGTCCCGTACATCGATGGGCTGGAACCTCACCCCGGAAACCGTCCCGATCACTGGCGAGAAGCGCTGCACCGAGGTAATCCTGGCGAGCAGGTCGTGGAACTGCGTGATCCGCTGGATCGTCCACGGCAGTCCGGAGTTCGCCACGAGCCGTTCCGCTTCGAGCTTCGCGCGGTAGTAGGGCAACGGCACCCGATCGATGCCCACGATCGAGCTGAAGATCATGTGCGGATCACCGTTGCGGCGTGCAGCCTCGACCAAGCGTCGCGTCACCACCACGTCCTTGCGCCCGAGCGTGGTTGCGCAATGCACCACGACATCCACTTCGGACGTTGCGGCATCGATTCCCGCCCCGGTCCGCAGGTCGCCCGTCGCCCACCCAAGCGGTGCCTGGGCGGGCGGCGGGCGACGGCTCAGGATCCGCACGTCATGACCCGCATCGAGCAACCGACGCACCACGACACGCCCCAGCGTGCCCGTGCCACCCGTGACCAAGATCGACTTCGACACCCGCCCACCCCTTTCCGCAGGTACGACGAGACAGGTCACCCCAGTGTGACAACCACCTGTCCGACGGGTGCCACGGCCGCAGCCGCCGCACCCAAACCAGGACCGCACGCCGGTACTGCTCGTAGTCGGCTCCGAACCGATCCCGGTGCGGCGACGAAGAACAAGGCGCTGCCGATGATCCGCGCACGCCCCACCGGCTCCTCCAGCTGTCCCCGGGGCTACGTCCGGTCCACGCCATTCCCAACCACCACGAGTCGCCACAGGGACGTGATCTCGGCGGCGCGTGCCGCGTGGAACGGGTCGCTCGGATCGGCGGCTCTGGGATGGCTGGGCCGCGCGTCCAACCTCGCGGCGACGCCGAGTCCGGCCGTGCGGATCGCTGCGATCAGTTGCGCTCGGGTGCGCAGTCCGAGACGTTCAGCGAGATCCGACAGGACCAGCCATGCTTCACCACCTGGTTGCAGATGTGCCGCCAGACCAGCGAGGAAGTCCAGCAGCATCCGGCTTCCGGGGTCGTAGACGGCGTGGTCCAGCAGGGAGTGGGGTTTCGCCGGGAGCCACGGCGGATTGCAGACGATCAGCCGCGCACGGCCAGCGGGGAAGAGATCCGCCTGCACAGCCTCGATTCGCCCGGCCAGCCCGAGGCGTCGGACGTTCTCCTCGGCACACCGGATCGCCCGCGCCGAACTGTCCGTCGCCACCACGCGTTCGATGCCACGCCGGGCGAGAACCGCGGCGAGCACGCCAGTCCCAGTGCCGACGTCAAAAGCCAGTTGTGTTGGGGGCAGCGGACATTCCGCGACCAGGTCCACGTATTCGCTTCGAGTAGGTGCGAAAACGCCGTAGTGCGGGTGGATGCGCGCACCCAAAACTGGGATCGGAATGCCTCTCTGACGCCACTGATCTGCGCCGATCACGCCGAGCAGCTCGCGCAGCGAAACCGCGCACCGGGTGTCTGTCGGGCCGTACACGTCGTGGCAAGCCGTCCGAACGTCAGGTGCGCGCCGCAGCGGCACCACATGACCGGGGTCGAGCGGAACCAGAACCAGCGCCAGCATCCGCGCTCGGCGTGACTGCTCCCGCCGATGCAGCCGGAAGGCCTGCGCGGTTGGCGAATCGGCCTGACGTCCGGGCCGCGGGAGGCGGCGCGACAGCGCGCTGACGAGTTGGCGCGCGTTGTGGAAGTCTCCGCGCCAGAGCAAACCGGTTCCGCGTGACACCAACCGGTACGCCTCGTTCGCCGACATTCCATCGTCCACGTCGACGACACGCACCGGTGGTGGGGAGCCATTCGCCGAAAGCCAGCGAAAAGCGCCTTGCTGCGACACGATTTGCCGCGTGTCGGCAGCGTCGATATCTGGAGGAATCATGAAACCCGCTCCTGGTGATGTGGCCGAACGCAGGTGCGGCGACCTGCGCGGGGTGCGAATTGGTCGGTCTCGGCCCCTCTGCTTGCGGCGGGGAATCGGCAGCTCTGCCGAGTCGACGCGAATGCTCCTGGCAACCTGCGAAATCAGTTGCGGGCAGCGTCAATCCGCCGGTAGGGGCCGGAGTTCGGCCCTAAACGACCACGAGAGCATGAACGGGTGTCACCACGTCGAACAGTCTAGCGCTGCACACATTTCGGCGCGATCACGAAACAGACCCCCGGCCTATTAGTATTTCGGCAAAATTTGAATTGATCTAGGAAGTGCCGAGGTTCTGACCCCGCTGTACGCCGGAGCGGCACGCGGTACGAATTCGGCAGCAGGTCGTTTGCGCGGGGAGTCGGCCAGTGCGACCGACTCCCCTGTCGCGCTACCTGTTGTCCGCGTGGCTGGCCAGGCTCGGCCCAGTCGGGACCGGTTGCGTTGCGCTGGCGGTCCGGCGACGGATGAGATCGGGCAGCAGCGTGAAGATCCCGATCGCGGCCAGCGCAGCACCCAACCAGAGCGGGGCCCGTAGGCCGAAGCTGCTGATGGCCAGTCCGCCGATCGAGGATCCGATGAGGACGCCGAACGTGATGAAGGAGGAGTGCACCGTGTTGACCAGCGGCCGCGCGTTGCCGGTGCGCTGCACGCGGGTGATCATCGCCGGGTTCATGGTGACGCCGACCAGGCCGATGCCGAGCATGAAGATCACCGCCGGGATGCTGAGGTGGGCGAGCAGCCCGAACCCGACCAGGAAACCGAGGTTGAGGACCAGGCCGACGAGTAGGACGGGGACGGTGTATCGGTCGGCGAGACGTCCGACGACGGTGTTGCCGATGACGGTGGCGGCGCCGTAGGCGACGAGCAGTAGCGGGACGACGTCGGAGCTGAACCCGCTGACCTCGGTGAGGATCGGGTTGAAGTAGCTGAACGCGGCGAACGTCGCTCCGATGATGAGCGTGCTGGTGGTCAGCACCAACCACAGCTTGGGCTTGCGGAAGGCACCCAACTCCTGCCGGAAGTCGCCGCCGTCGCCAGCGCTTTCCAGTCGCGGCACACCGACGCTGGTGCACAGCGCGGCGACCACCGCGAGTGCGGCGATGGCCCAGAAGGCGGCCCGCCAACCCAACCGCTCGCCGACCAATGTGGACAGTGGCATCCCCAGCAGGGTGCCCAGCATCAGCCCGTTCATCGCCACCGCGATGGCTCGGCCGCGCACCTCCGGACGCGTCAGCTGGGCGCACAAGGACAGCGCGATGCCGAAGAAGGCTTGCGAGGCCACCCCGGTGATGATCCGGGCTACCAGCATGACGCCGTACCCGGACGCGGTGGCCGCCAGCAAGTTGCCCGCCAGGAAGATCGCGAACAGCGACAACAGGGCTGGCTTCGGACGCACTTTCAGCAGCGCGACGGTCAGGAAGGGCCCGCCCAGCGCCATCGCCGCGGCGAAAGCGGTGATGAGGTAGCCGATCTGCGGGATGCTGGCGGCCAGCCCGTCGGCCATCTGCGGCATCAGTCCCGCGACGACGAATTCGCTGGTCACCATGGCGAAAATCCCCAAGGCGAGGATGTACACGGCGCGTGGCATTGACGTACTCCCGGTTTTGAATTGATCAGTTCAAAATTTGGGCACAACTCGGCACCAGCGCCGAGTACGGCTTGTTTCAGGAGGTCAGCGCGTCCAGAGCTGGCACGGCAATCGACTCCAGGACGGCACGATCGGCGCCTGCCTGCCCGGAAACCCGCATCCCACCGATCACCGCGTTGACGAAGCGGGCGAGCGAGTCCGCGTCGCGGGTGGAAGTGATGTCACCGTCACGCTGCCCCGCCTCGATCACCGCTCGCATGCTGGCCAATCGGCGCTCGTTGTCGCGGTCCAGCACCTTGGCAGCCTCCGGATCACGCCCGGCGAGCTCCACGGTGGAGTTGACCGTCAGGCAACCGAAACTGCGTCCACCGCGACGGTTCTCCAGTTCGGCGTCGATGATCGTGGCCAGCAACGCACGGATCCGCTCCAGCGCTGGCAACGCCGAGTCCTCCAGGATGGCGAGCTGGGTGGCCGTGGTGGTGTTGATGTAGCGGGTCAGCGCCCGCATGAACAGGTCGTGCTTGTTGCTGAAGGTGTTGTAGATGCTGCTGCGACCGAGACCGGTCGCCGCGCACAGATCCTGGGTCGAGGTCGCCTCGTAGCCGTTCGCCCAGAAGGTGCGCATCGCCGCTTCCAGCGCTCGGTCCTCGTCGAACAACCTCGGTCGCGCCATGGCGACAACCCTAACAGTTTTTGGAACGATCTGTCCAATATTTACTCGACGCGTTGGGCAATGGCCGCCAGCTCGCGCAGCGGTTGTGCCAAGACCACGGCGAGCTCGGCGTCGGTTTCGCGCAGCTCACCCAGAAACGCAACGGTGGCCGCACGCAGGGCGCGGTCGAGTTCGCCGACGTAGAGGCCACCGACCAACGCATCGCGCACTGCTGCCGTGACGTCGGGCGGCAACTCGTCCGCGCCCTTGGCATGCGCCGCAGGTAGACCCAGCCGAAGGCAAGCGAGGGCCAAGACATGGTCGCGAACGCCGCTGATCCAGTACTCCGCCTGCCATGCGGCGCCGCGTTCGATAGAAGTCCGGGCGTGCAGCAGGTGGTGCCAGGCCAGCCCGATCAAGTGGGCCGCATTGGCGGATCCGGGTTGCCGCCGCACGGCCTCGCCGAAGACGACCTGGAATTCACCGTCGCCGAGCGGCCGGAAATCGGCAGCAGGGGCGAAGCCGAGATCGATCTCCAGCAGGCCTGGAAGCAGGAAGGCCCGATAGGTCACCAAACCCGCCTGGAGATCGAAGTGGTGCACCGCGCCGAGGTCCCGGTAGACGAACGCGCCCCAATCCCCCAGCACGTCCGCGACCGCATTGCCTTCGGCCACGCCGAAGAAGAGATCGATGTCCGACCAGCGGTCCTCGGTGCCGCGCGCTGCGGAACCGGTGATCGCCGCACCGGCGATCCGCTCGTCCTCGCGAGCTCGCGCGAGCAGCTTCGCCCGCACCCTCTGACGTCGATCCGCCGTGAACATCGCACTCCGATCTTCGATCTCCAATAACAATACCGGTATTGCTATTGGGGCCCGGCGGGCCACGGCCGGGCAATGACTGTCACGTCCTCCCAACGGACTTCGTCTGGTACGTGGATGGGCCGCGCCGCCCGATCGACAACCACCACGGAGGCATGCGATGAAGATCCTGCTCGCCGGGGCCACCGCGACGATCAGCTCCGCACTGCTACCCCAACTGCACGCCGCCGGACATTCGATGATCGGACTCACCCGCAGCGCCAGCAGCGCTGAGCGGCTGCGGGCCGCCGGGGTCCAACCCGTGATCGCCGACATGATGGACGCCGACGCACTGCTGACCGCCCTCGACGGACACAGCGCGGACGCGGTGATCCACCAGGCCACCGCGCTCACCCGCACGCCGATGTTCCACCGCCATCTGTTCGCCACCGACGCGCTGCGCGAGCAAGGCACCCGCAACCTGCTGCGTGCGGCGACCAACCTGGGCGCCCGCCGTTTCCTCACCCAGTCGTTCTTCCTCGGCTACGGCTGGCGGGACCACGGCCCGGCCCACCTCACCGAAGACCAGCCATTCGGCCAACTCGGCCACGGCCCCTTCGGCCGCCACCTGCGATCGCTGCGGTCCAATGAGGACCAGGTCCTCGGCGCGGCAGGCATCCACGCCGTCGCCCTGCGCTACGGGCTGTTCTACGGACCCGAGCGGTCCACCTTCACGATGATGAACCTGGCGCGACGACGGCGACTGCCCGTGCCGCGTCCAGCGGCCACCCTGCACCTCGTCCACATCACCGACGCGGCCTCGGCCACCGTCGCCGCGCTCGACCGCGGTCGAGCCGGTCAGGCCTACAACATCGTCGACGACCAACCCGTCGCAATGGACCGCTACCTCGACGTCTTGGCCGCCGCCGCAGGCGCACCGACCCCGCGGCGGATCCCCGCTTGGCTGCTGCACGCCACGCCCTACCTGCACGCGCTGCTGGTCCGCACGCACATCCGCCTGGACAACAACAAGGCCAAGCGCGAACTGGGGTGGGCGCCGACGTACCCGACCTACCGCGAGGGGCTGCCATCCGCAGCCACCGCGCTGCGCTGACCGACGATCATGCCAAGACCCGGTGGTCTATTCAGGTCGCCGGTAACGGCCAGGCGCCACGCCGAACTCGCGCTTGAAGGCCTTGGCGAAGGCGAATTCCGAGGCATAGCCGACCCGCACGGCAATCGAGCCCAGCGGTGTGTCGGATTCCCGCAACAGGCGTGCCGCAGTGGTCATTCGCCACCACGTCAGATATGCCAGCGGCGCTTGCCCGACCAAGGTGGCGAAGCGTCGAGCGAAGGCTGCTCTGGACAGCCCGGCCTGCGCGGCCAACTCCGCCACCGTCCACTTCCGCGCGGGCTCCTGGTGCATGGCCCGCAATGCCGCGGCTGTCGCGGGATCTCCCAGCGCAGCGGCCCAACCCGTGTGCGCGTGCCCGGCTTGCTGATCCAGCCAGGCCCGCAGGATGTAGAGCAGCAGCGTGTCGAGCAGCGCGGGCACGATCGCGTCCGCGCCAGGACGAGGATCGCCGAGCTCAGCGCCGAGCAGGTCCACCGCCGCGCGCAGCGACGGATTTCCACCGACCTCGGCCGGAACGTGGACGAACTCGGGAAGCTCCGTCAGCAGCGGATGCATCCTCGCTTGATCCAGCAAATACGCGCCGCACAACAGGACCGTGGTAGCTCGAACCCTGCAACACCACGTGGAACCCCGCTCCCGCGAAGGAGCCGAAACGCATTCCCCAAGGCGCGGTTTTGGGAGTACGCGACGAATGCGGCTTGCCGCCCCGCATCGTCAAGATCGCGTCGCTGAGCACGTCCACCCGGCCATGGTATCGGCAACACCGCGCACCCACTACGTCGACACAGCTGGCGAGCAGGGCTATCTCAAGCAGGTTTTCGACAGCTTCTCGACGGCTGCCGAACACGCCGGGGTGACCGTGATCCCGGGTCTGGCCGATGATGGCGGACCCGGCGACCTCATCGCGCACCTCGCGGCCGAGCGCGTTGCGCAGATCGACGAGCTGACCATCGCCGACCTGCGCAAGCCCTCCGGAGCCACGCGCGGCACGGCGCGCTCCATGCTCTCGGTGCGCCAAGAAGACCACCTCGTGTACCGAGACGGCGAATGGGTGCGAACCAGTGCGGCAAGCCGCTCGTCCATCGCGGTACCGGGCCTGTCCGAGGCAGTCCCGACGATCGAGTTCGCGCTGCCCGGAGTTGTCACCATTCCCAGGCATGTTGAAGTTCGGCGGGTGACCAGCGTGCTCCGCGACGAGGTCGCAGCGGCGTTCAACAGCATCACCCCGGAGCTGGTGGAAGCGATGCCCGAAGGGCCTGCCGAGGACGCCCGCCGCGCTGCGCGGTGGCTGATGGCGGTCGAGGTCGTCGGCGACGACGCGCAACGCGCGGCAGGCGTTGCCAAGGGCGTTGACGGCTACGGAACGACCGCGGTGATCGCGGTCGAAGGAGCGCGCCGCCTTGTCGTGGACGGGGCGAAACCGGGAGTGCTGGCCCCAGCCCAGGCATTCGATCCGGCGAACTTCCTCGACTTCCTGGCGCCGTTCGGAGTGACCTGGTCCGTCGAGTCGCGCTGACCGCGAAATACCTTCCAGGCTGGTCACGAACTGCGAGCTTGGACGGAATGCGCCCGCGCTGCGCGGGAAAGCAGGTAACGGAGGGTCGCGTGCTGGACGGGCACGAGCATCGGCCACAGGATTCGACTGGCGCGGCGGTGGTGTTCGACGAAGGTAGCGAGAAAGTACGTCTGCTGCGAGACATTCGTCAACTAGTGTTTCGGACATGGGACCACGAAGGCGGTTGACGCCTGATCAGCGTCGCGCCGAACTCCTCGACGTCGGTGCGCAGTTGTTCGCGACGCGGCCCTACGACGAGGTGCTGATGGAGGAGGTCGCCGAACGGGCCGGGGTGTCACGCGCCAACCTGTACCGCTATTTCTCGACCAAGCGCGACTTGTTCGCCGCGATCTACCGGCGCGCGGCTGACGATCTGCTGGCGGTGGCGAAGATCGATCCCGCCGGGTCGATGATCGAACAGGTATCGGCTGGCCTGGACGCCCACATCGACTACTTCGTCGCGAACCGGCAGACCGTGTTGTCCGCGAACCGGGTGCTGTCCGGCGACCCGATGATCCAAGCGATCATCTCCGACGAGCTGGGGCAACTCCGGCAGCGCCTGCTCAAGTCGTTGGAGCTCGACGGTCTGCACCGCGACGTCGCATCGGCAGCACTGCACGCTTGGCTGGTGTTCGTACGCGCGATCAGCGTGGCATGGCTGGCGCATGAAACGTTCTCCCGCGCCAAGCTCCGAGACGTGTGCCTCGGCGCACTGCGGGGCGCGTTGAGTTCCGCTGCCGATCGCGTTGAGCCGCATGCGAACGAACCTCCTCGACCAGCCGAGGCACCATCCGGACGAACGCGTTGATTCAGCGGACCGACGTTCGCTGTCCTACGACTTGCGCTTCGCACTGGCCTCGAAGACACCGGCAAGCTCACCAAGACGCATTCGCTGGCCATCGAATCGAACTCCCCAGCCAACGCAGGTGGGCGAGCCGAACGGTTTCGACTCCCGACCTGACCTTTCGGTGGTCACCAAGCCAGTGTGTTGCCCACGCCAACGCTGACGCCATGGAATTTCCGATCAACATCCGGGTTCGGCCGGTCGGATGTGGATTCGGGTGCTGATCCGAAGACCAGCCCCGGATTCGGGGCTATACCGCGAATCACCGCTCTGCTGTTGGAGTGCCGTTATTTGAGCGGTACTGCCCTCCGGCGTCCCGGTAGCAGGCGCCGAAAAACCAACGATTCGCTACGTGCACGCAGGTCAGCACGCCGATTCGTGATCTTGATGTTGGTGGGCTAGGTCCCGGCCAGCGGTACACCGATCTGGATGTCGAGGGACGACACGTGATCGTCACCATCGACGAGGCCCCGGCGCGCGTCGACGATCACGACCGTCCCGGCCACGATTCCAGCGAAACTGGTACCAGAAAGACGGCAATCCTCGATGCGCTCGGTGACCGGGCGGCGAACCTCCTCCGTCAGGAATGTGAGCCCACGCGGAAACTCCTCGCTGAGCGGATGCCGTTGCCTGCCCGACTCGATCCAACTGCCGATGCCGAACCTGGCCGAGACGATCTGGTCACCACGGAGCGAAACCTCAAAGTACCCGTTCGACTCGACGCGGTTGCAGGCCTGCTGCGGTGGATAGGCGCAGTCGTATCCGCCAGCCCGGAGATCGTCGACGGCGGAGCTCATCGGCATCGCGTAGTGCTCGGCACCGAACGGCCAGCGGCGCACCGAGGTGTCCCGGGCGGTGACGACCAGCCCGTCGACGGCGGAAAGGATGTAGTCGGCATGTCGGTCCCGCCACGCCGTCCGCAGGATCTCGGGGTCACTTCGCCCCGCCCGCTGTCTGCGATCATTCTCGAAATCGTCGCTCTCCCGCAGTACCCGGTCACCGGCGTCAGGCCAGATCGCGGCTAGCGCTGGCACCGCAGCGGCGGTGATCAGATCGTCGCTCCCGGTGCCCATCGAAGTGCGTGGGAACCACACCCAGGCCAGCTGGTCGTCGTGGTCGAGCACGAACTGCGCCACCTGCGGAGCAACCCCGTTCGTCACGTCCCGGTGACCGACCCGGCACCACAGGGCACGACCCTCCGCATTGGCCCGGACCTGCGCGCAGAACCAACCGGCGTCGACCAATGGCGTTGTGATCAACTCGGCCGTACCGCCGGGTGGGATCGGTTCGGCCCACGAGCTCTCCCCCGCCGCATCGTGTTCGTACACTCCGGCGGGCGGTAACGTCGGCGGCTCGACCGACCCGGTGCAACCGGTCAACGCGACCGCACCCAGAGCCATGCCTGACAAAGCAACCACGATCAGTCGAGCGGTCGCCCAACATCGGCGCGCGGGTGCGGACAACGATCGAGGCATGGAGCTCATCCAAGCAGGTGGACCAGATGAACCACCGGTTGACTGCGGGAAAGCGTCGCGCTGTGACACGTGTTTGGCAGGGCTGATTTTCGACGCGTGCTACCGAACCGCACGAGTCCAGGTGCCAGCTGGCACCCATGCGTAACGCAAGCGCGGTCGCGGCCGACTTGACGGGCGAAAACCCGGAGGACACACATGGGCGCCAGCCGTGAAGAGATCGTCGACTACTGGGCAAAAGTTGAGGATGAGTGTGGCATGGCATTCGAGTGGAGCGAAGCCCACGAACGGTGTTGGCGCTGTGGATACAGATCCCAACTGGAGAAGTGCCATATAGTCCCCACGTCACTCGGCGGAAGCGCTTCGGCGGACAACCTCGTGTTGTTGTGCGGTCGGTGCCATCGCGAAGCACCGAACCACCAAGATCCCCAGTACATGTGGAGATGGTTGCGAGCAACGTGCGTCCCGCTCTACGACACCTACTGGACGATCCGTGGCTGGGAAGAATTCGAGATCATGTTCGGCAGAAAGCCACTTGAATGCTTCCTGGAAGCCGGGATCAAGGGCCGCGCTCTGGCAGACGACTACCGTGATCTGATGGAGGACGAGTTTGCGAGAACCATCATCCACTTCGGCGAAGGTCGCCTCAACCCGTCAACCATTGCCTGCGTTATCGCAGAGATCGAGAAGAAACTGGCCCGCCGCCACGGCATCACGCTCTCAGACACACCGGCGACGCGAGCACGTCAAGGGATCATGGAGACTCGTTGAGCGTGACTCCCGAAAACGGAACACCACAGTAGTCGGTCCGGTTTCGCTTCGCCCATGCCGTTCACTGGATAGCGTTGCCAACAGTTGTGCCAGTGAGGCCGACGAGGACGGACGCCAGCAGGCCAGCGGCGAGTGCGAGGTGAGCCGTGTTCCGGCCCGGTCTGCCCTGGGTTTCGCGGAGTCGCGTTTCTGGATCTCATGACACGACGGCCGTCTTCTCTAACCCCATCGGCGTCAGCATGCTAAGGCTGCTGCGGCGGCGCTGCCGTCGCCACGTGTAGATCGTCTGGTCACTGATCCCCAGGTCCCTGGCCACGTCGGCGATCTTGCGGCCTGCCTCTATCAGGTCCAGTACCTTACGGCCGGAACTCCGGCGGGTACCCATGTGCCCATGCCACCCTTTCAAGATCGAGTGGCACAAGAACCCAAGAATCTGTCTCCGGAGAGAACCCAGGGGGCACGCTGGGAACTCCACCAAAGCCGGGGCCGTTCAGCCGGATAATGAACGGCCGACGATGAAGAACTGGGCGCCCAGTGCGTCGCCGACGGAGAGCCCGCCGAGCGAGTCGTATGCGAGGTCCAGACACGCACGTGCATGCAGAACAATGCGCATCAGCTGCGATCTGTCTTGTGAGGTAGCAGTGACGTTGACGAACGCGAACATCCCGCTGGGACCACTGGCAGGTGCTGAGCTGACGCTGTGGTGCACCAAGTCCGGCCGACTCTGGCACGGAGACGGCGACTGCCCCGGTCTGAAGCAGCAAGCGCGCGAGGTCGTTCAAGCTCAGCCCCGCAAGGGTTCCATCGCAGGCCTGGTGTCACCGGGGCAGGTGCATTGCGTCCCACCAGGCCCGCTGGCGGACCATTTCGCTGCGGGCCAAGCGCTGGTCGAGTTCGACGCTCGCACCGACTCCCTCATCCAACGTCTGGAACAGGGCAAGATCGACCTGACCGCGTTCGACCTCGCCACCGTTCGACAGAAACACCCGAATGTGGTCAAGGCACCGCTCGCCAAGGTGTGGAGGCAGTGCCGCGAGCGCAGAGAATCGTTCCTCGAAAAGCTCTCCGACGAGCTCACCGACCGGCTCCCGGTGATGGTCGCGGCCGCGTGGCTGCGCACCAACAAGCGATCAATGCAGGACGTCAAACGTTGCAAGTACGCCAGGTTCAAAGACGTCGCTGCACGAGAGTTCAATCCAATAGACCGGCTCTCAGAATGGGACGTGAGGGACCTGGCAGGTCGACACGTACTCCCCAAGTTCCTCGATCTGGTCAAGGAGGGCGAACACCCCGGCTCGGCAGCGGCGAAAGTATCAGCCGAGCAAGCGGGATGGGCACGCCGAGCGATCGAAGAGATGCTGCCAGATCTCCCAGATCAATCCGACGAGGGGTGGACGACTCTCCCAGATCAAGTCCACGAAGCGTGGAAGAAAACGACACAGCTTTGGATCGGACTCCTCGACGGAATCTGCACGGCGCACCACGGTGAGACCTTTGCTCTCTTCCACGAAGGTCAGCTCCCATTGCCGACGTACGCGATCCACCGCTTGTTTCCCTGTGCCCGAATCAGAACGACCATGTTCACCTGGCTCGCGGGACGCATACCGGCGATCTTCCGGTTGTTCCTGCAGGAGCGCATCGTCGGCCTGATCGGGCTGGAAGTGGACCACGAGCATCCGCACGTCTACGACGACAACAGGCCCGCACTGTTCCTCAAAAACCTCTTCACATGGCACGGGTTTCCAGAGCTAGCGAAACATGTGGAGACCGTCGTGTCGGATCCGCCTCGGCGGCCTCCGGTCGACACGAGCAACATCAACGATTACTTCCACGGCTTCGGCTCCGGCATTCGCGACAACGGGCTCACACGCGCACAGTGCAACTACGCGGCCAGCGCGGTGTGGAGGGATCGACGACTGCGCAAGGGGTGGCAGTTCGAGGTCGATGACGAGCCAGACGAGCCCACCATCTCCGTCAAAGATCTTCCCTCCGCAGTAGTTCGCCTACTGGAACAGGGAGACGCGGCCGAACTGCTGTCCGCGATCCAGCTGCACGTCCGGCGAGACCAGTTGGCCACCGTACGTCAGGCCGTGCAGAAACCCGGCAGTCTGGAGGGGGACATCCAGACTGCGCTGAGCAACGCGTGGTGGATGTTCGGCGGCGAGTTCGTCGGGGAGGCGGTGCGACGCCGCTTGGTGGACACGATCGAGCTCGACATCCCGCTGCTCCAGCCGGATGGTGTGCTACACGTCGTGGAGCTGAAGCGGGCCGATGTCCCGGTCGTGCGACGCCATCGCAACGGCCTCATCGTTGCAGCCGTGGTGCACGAGGCGGTTGGCCAGACGATGAACTATCTGACCCTGCTGGACGAACAGCGCGCCAACTTGCTGAACGAGTTCGGTATCGATACCCGCCGGGCGAGCGCGACAGTCGTCGTTGGGTATCCCGATTTCCAGCAAGATCTGACTGCCGTGGAGATCCACGAGACGTTGCGCATCTTCAACAGCCATCTCAGCCGGGTCGAGGTCATCACCTACCAGCAGCTGCTCGACCGTGCGGAACGCGTTCTCGACCTGGTGGGAAAGCCTGACGGAGTCTCTGCCCCAGCAGCAGACACCCCGTCAGGATTCTGAGTGCTGGTGGAATGCACTTATTCGTACCGTGCGGTACCCCGGGGTCCGAGCCGATCGCTGGACGGCCCGCGCAGCCTCCTGGTGCGACATTTTCTACGCGGATCGCTCCAAACCCGTGCTGTTCTTCATGGTTAAGCCAGACGAGAACTTGGTGTCATACGTCTGCCACGGGTACAGGTTCGAGAAATCGGCCAACCGACGTACGAGTTCCAGCCGACGCTTAACTGTCTCTGGCTTGAGAAACCAGACCCGCTGCTGCCGCGCCCAGCCCTCCAGCATTGCCTCGAACACCGCCGACGGCGGATCGAAAGGGACAACCCCGTCAGCGAGCACCAGATGTGCCGCTCCAGGCAGATCAACTCGCCGCTCCACGACGTTGCATCAAATACAACATCGTTGAACCCAGTCCAGGCTTCGCAGGCCAACGCACCCGAAGGGGGAGCCAACCTGGACGGCCGACTCCCCCTTCACCAGCACCTTCACGCCTCTGCGTCAGGTGCCCAATGTTGCGTTAGATGCGATAAATCCCAATCTCAGCTGCAGCCCGAGGTGGAGCCGCATCCCTCGCACAGGTAGCAGGAACCCGATGGGCGCATCTTGGTGCCGCAGGTCATGCACAGCGGTGCGTCCGCGGCCTTGCCGAGTCGCAGCTCCAGCAATTCGGTGGAGCTACCCGCCCGTCGCTCCTCGTCCTTGTCCGCGGACTTCGTGTAGTCCACTGTGGAGCGCAGCGTGTCCAGGTCGACCTCGCTGACCTGGCTCGGCGTCACCTCCGTGCCGTTGACCTGTGCTTCCCGCTCGTCGACCGTGAAAACACCCAGCTGGGCCCGCTTTTCGTACGGCAGGTAGTCCAGCGCCAGTCGACGGAACAGGTAGTCCAGCACGCTGCTGGCCATCCGGATGTCCGGGTCGTCGGTCATCCCGGCAGGTTCGAAGCGCAGGTTCTGGAACTTCGAGACGTAGAACTCCAGCGGGATGCCGTACTGCAGGCCCACCGAGATCGACATCGAGAAGGCGTCCATGACACCAGCCAGCGTCGAACCCTGCTTGCCCAGCTTGACGAAGATCTCGCCCAGCCCGTCGTCCGGGTACGAGCCCGCGTGCAGGTAGCCCTCGGCACCGCCAACCGTGAACGACACCGTCTGGCTCGGGCGCTTCTTCGGCAACCGCTTGCGGACCGGGCGGTACTCGATCTGCTTCTCGACCGCCTTGTCCTGCTCCCCCTTGTCGCCCTTGCCCACCGACAGCGGCTGGCCGACCTTGCAGTTGTCGCGGTAGATCGCCAGCGCCTTCAGGCCCAGCTTCCAGCCCTCGAAGTAGAGCTGCTCGACCTCCTCGACGGTCGCCCCCTCAGGCATGTTCACCGTCTTGGAGATGGCCCCGGAGATGAACGGCTGCACCGCGGCCATCATCCGCACGTGGCCCATCGGCGCGATCGAACGCTCGCCCATCGCGCAGTCGAAGACCTCGTAGTGCTCCGGGCGCAGCCCAGGAGCATCGATCACGTGGCCGTGCTCGGCGATGTACTCGACGACGGCTTCGATCTGCTCTTCCTGGTAGCCCAGTGCCTGCAGTGCCCGCGGCACCGTCTGGTTGACGATCTGCATGGAGCCGCCGCCGACCAGCTTCTTGAACTTGACCAGCGCCAGATCCGGCTCGATCCCGGTGGTGTCGCAGTCCATCATCAGACCGATGGTCCCGGTCGGGGCCAGCACCGACGCCTGGGCGTTGCGCCAGCCGTTGCGGGCACCGATCTCCAGACCTTCCTGCCACACCTTCGTCGCCAGCTTGTGCACGGCGGCGTCGTTGCGGTGGTAGGTGCGGACCAGGTCGTTGGCCGCCGCGTGCTTGCGCATCACCCGCTGGTGGGCCTCGGCGTTGCGGGCGTAGCCGTCGTACGGGCCGACCACCCCGGCCAGCTCCGCCGACCGCTTGTAGGCGGTGCCGGTCATCAGCGAGGTGACCGCAGCCGCCAACGCCCGGCCACCGTCGGAGTCGTAGGCGTGGCCGGTCGCCATCAGCAGCGCGCCCAGGTTGGCGTAGCCGATGCCCAGCTGCCGGAACTTCCTGGTGGTGTCACCGATCGCCTCGGTCGGGAAGTCCGCGAAGCAGATCGAGATGTCCATCGCCGTGATGATGAACTCGACGGCCCTCTCGAACAGCTCGGCGTCGAAGGTCAGGTCATCGCGCAGGAACTTCAGCAGGTTCAGCGAGGCCAGGTTGCAGCTGGAGTTGTCCAGGTGCATGTACTCGGAACACGGGTTGGACGCGGTGATGCGGCCCGTCTCCGGCGAGGTGTGCCAGTCGTTGATCGTGTCGTCGTACTGGATGCCCGGATCCGCGCACTCCCAGGCCGCCTTGGCCATCTTGCGGAACAGTTCCCGGGCCTGCACGGTCTCCAGGACCTCGCCGGTCATCCGGGCACGCAGCCCGAACCGGCCGTCGCTCTCCACCGCGCGCATGAACTCGTCGGAGACCCGCACCGAGTTGTTGGCGTTCTGGTACTGCACCGAATTGCTGTCGGCGCCACCGAGATCCATGTCGAAACCGGCGTCGCGCAGCGCCCGGATCTTGTGCTCCTCACGCGCCTTGGTCTCGATGAACTCCTCGACATCCGGGTGGTCGACGTCCAGGACCACCATCTTCGCCGCGCGACGGGTCGCCCCACCGGACTTGATGGTGCCCGCCGACGCGTCCGCGCCGCGCATGAACGACACCGGACCGGAGGCGGTGCCACCGGAGGACAGCAGCTCCCGCGAGGAACGGATGCGGGACAGGTTCAACCCGGCCCCGGAACCGCCTTTGAAGATCAGGCCCTCTTCCTTGTACCAGTCGAGGATCGACTCCATCGTGTCGTCGACGGACAGGATGAAGCACGCCGACACCTGCTGCCTGGAGCTGGTACCGACGTTGAACCACACCGGGGAGTTGAAGCTGAACACCTGGTGCAGCAGCATCCAGGTCAGCTCGTGCTCGAAAATCTCGGCGTCGGCATCGGTGCTGAAGTAACCGTGCTCGACACCCGCGGCAACGTAGGTCGACACCACTCGATCGATGAGTCGGCGAAGGCTGTTCTCGCGGGCTTCGGTGCCCACCGCGCCACGGAAGTACTTGCTGGTGACGATGTTGACGGCGTTCAGCGACCAGAAGTCGGGAAACTCCACCCCACGCTGTTCGAAATTGACCGAACCGTCCCGCCAGTTGGTCATCACCACATCGCGGCGCTCCCACTTGACCTCGTCGTAGGGGTGCACCCCCTCCGTGGTGTAGACGCGTTGCACCCGGATGCCCTCACGGGCACCTGTGTCCGACTCCCCCGATGCGCCGGCCGGGCTACCGACGGTCTCTGTCATGACCTGACCCTCTTCCTTGTCACTCGCTCGTCGTGCTTCGTCGGCCCCGTCCGGGCTCCCCGTCCGGTTCGGTCGTGACTCTGTCCTCAGCGGCGCCCCACCCCGGGACGTCGGCTGACGTTTTGTGTTTCCGGCCCCGTGGCGGGGCGTGCGCCGACGCGGCTTACTCACGGCTGCTCTCCGCGCTCTGCTCGGCACCGTCCTGCGCGGCGCGGCGGGCCGCGCGGAGGTCGGCGATCTCCTTCTCGAAGTCCTCCACCGAGGAGTACGCCCGGTATACGCTCGCGAAACGGAGGTAGGCGACCTCGTCCAGCTCCCGCAGCGGGCCGAGGATCGCCAGCCCCACTTCGTGGCTTGGCAGCTCGGACACGCCGAGCGACCGGACGGTCTCCTCCACCTGGTGCGCGAGCTGCTGCAGCGCGTCTTCCTCGACCGGCCGCCCCTGGCAGGCGCGACGCACGCCGCGAACCACCTTCTCGCGACTGAAGGGTTCGGTGACGCCGGAGCGCTTGACCACCGAAAGCACGAGTTCCTCGATGGTCGTGAACCGCCGACCGCACGTCGAGCACGATCGCCTGCGCCGGATCGCCTGGCCTTCCTCGACCTCCCGCGAATCGACGACCCGGGAGTCCTCGCCGCGGCAGAACGGGCACCGCACCGGCTCTCACCCCCTTCCCCAGTTTGGTCGTGACCGGCCGTAGGCAGCCAGCGACCGACTCACCCTCCACGGGTACTCGAACATCTAAAGCCCAACCTGTGGACTAAATACACGGGCGTAACTACTAGATGTTGTGGTCGACTCTAATCCGCACCGCACCGCTACGCAAACTCGACACACCGGCGCGGCACGACCGGATGACACCGACTTCCCCGCAGCGGCAGGAACCCCCAGGTCGCCACCGAACCACCGATCGCGAGTCCCCCGATCAGTCGCCGATCGGCACCTGCAGTAACCGGCCGGCCTCCACCGCGGGCTCGTCCAACCCGTTGAGCTCGACGATCCGCGCGACCACGGCGCGCGGATCGTGCTCCGGCGCCACGCGGCCCGCGATCTCCCAAAGCGTGTCCCCCGCGTGCACTTCCACCACAGCCGTATCGCCCGGCAGCGGCGCGTCGCCGAGTCCGAACAGCCCCACCAGCATGACAATGAGGAAAGTGAAGATCGCCACCGAGGTCAGCCAAAGCCACTCGCCGCTCCGGCGCGCCCGGCCGCATGCGGCGACCTCTCCCGCCCGCACACCCGACCCGCGTGCGATGACGCGGCCGGGCGCGCGTCGCGCACCCTCGCGCGGCCGGGGCATCGCGACCGGATCGCCCACCCGTCGCCGCGCGGCGACCTCCCGCTCGGCCGGACGTGCCCGTCTCGCCGCATCGATGAACGTGGTCATGATGCCTCCCGCACCGAAATTCATGATCGAATGGATGTTCGATCGAACCTGCGTGCGATTGTGTACTACGGGTACCCCACAAGGCGAGACCCGTGGCTGAAAATTAACTCGAACAGGTGTTTGATCTCTACGTTTCTCCCGTCTACTGTGGAAACCGGGCGGACCGAAGTCCCCCGCGACCAGCACCGCAGTTCGGACGGACAGGAGGCAGCGGTGGCGGATAATGCGACCGGCTCGATCAAGGGCCGCGTAACGGACGTCAAGGACGACACCCAGGCCGACGTGCACACCCTGCCCGAACCGGCCAGTGGGGCCGAAGAACTCAGCGACCGCCAGCTCAGAGTGCTGGAGGCCATTCGCAAGTGGATGCGCGAACATGGCTATCCGCCCAGCGTTCGCGAGATCGGTGATGCCGTCGGGCTCACCTCGACCTCGTCGGTGGCGTACCAGCTCCGCGTGTTGGAACGGAAGGGCTACCTGCGGCGGGACCCGCATCGACCACGCACCGTCGGGGTGCTGGTCGGCGGCGAGCAGGAAGGGGCGGAACCGGCCGGGCAGACCAAACCGGCGTACGTGCCGGTGGTCGGTCGCATCGCAGCCGGTGGCCCGATCCTGGCCGAGGAATCGATCGAGGACGTCTTCCCGCTGCCGAAGGAGATCGTCGGCGACGGCACGCTCTTCCTGCTGAAGGTGGTCGGCGACTCGATGATCGATCTCGCCATCACCGATGGTGACTGGGTGGCGGTGCGCCAGCAGCCCGACGCGGAGAACGGCGATGTCGTGGCGGCCATGATCGACGGCGAAGCCACGGTGAAGACGTTCAAGCGAACCGACGAGCACGTGTGGCTGCTGCCGCACAACCCGGCGTACGAGCCCATCCTCGGTGACGATGCCGCGATCTTGGGCAAGGTGGTCGCCGTGCTGCGACGCCTCTGACAGTCGGGACAGCCCCGACGGGATACACCTGAGTCGGGAATCCGCAGCGAGACGGCGTCCGCGGTACCGCTACCCGGGGCGCAGAACGGGTCGAAGGCAGGCTCTAACGGATTCGGCGGCGCAGTCGACCGGCGAGGAAGACGAGGACACCGGCCAGCGCGGCCGCGAGCAGCAGCGCTTGGCCGGTGGACATGCCGGACTGCTGGGTCGGCGGTTGCGCTTGGTCGGTCTCACCACCCGGTGGCGAAGCCGATCCACCGCCTCCAGTCGGCGTATCGGCCATTGCCGCTGCCGCGGCCCCGGGAATCCGGCGGATCGGTTGGTTGCCTTCGGAACCGGATAGCAGGGTGCCGTCCGGTTCCCATGCGATGGCCTCGCCCTGCTGCTCGTTGGGCAGCGGAATGCGCAGCGGTTCACGCTGGAGCGCTGCGACCAGATCGCCATCGGGAGCGCTGTACAGGTACGCCTCGGTGTAGGTGCGGATTGCGGCGAGCGTGCCGTCCTGACTGACCGATCCCCCGGTCGCCAGGACTGAACCGACCGTGCCGCTCATCGGACCGCCCGGAGTTTGGGTGGAGCGCAGCGAAATCGAGCCGACCTTTTCCAACGGCACGGTGCGGTCGGCCGCGAGTGCTCCAGTGGGGCGGTAAACGCCCGCCGAACCGATCGGCTCCTTCGTGATGATGTGAGGAACACCGGCCCGGTCGAGCAGCAATGCTTCGGCATCGTGCGGGCCGTCCGGGTAGGCGAGGCGGTACAGCGTCGCCCCGCCGCCCGGCGGCATGACGTGCAGGGCGATGTCGTCGCGGCGGCGACCGTTGTCCCCGGTGTCGGCCAGCCACAGCGATCCGTCACGCCCCAGCGCGAGGTCCTCGATGTCGTACGGGTTGATCGACGCCGTGCGCACCGCGCGGACCGAGCAGTCGGCCGGATCGAGGACGAGCACCCGCAGCGAACTGCCGCCATCGCCGACCGCGTACCAGGCTGATCCGTCCGATGCGAGCCCGGACAGCTCGGCGAGTCGATCGTCGTCGACGCGGCACTGCTCGACCGGCGCGGGCAACTGCTCGGCAGCGGCCCTCGGTGCTGCCGAGACCGTTCCCGACACCATCGACAGCAGCAGCGCGACTGCCGTCACGCCGCCCGCACCGGCGGAGCTCACCCAGTTCCCGCGAACGGCTGCAGCGCGCTGGCCAGATCGGATCGGACCTTGGCGCGGAGCCGGGTGCCGTCCGGGGTGTGCTCCTCGTCGACCACTTCGCCTTCGGCGTGCACCCGCGCGACCAGTTCACCCCTGGTGTAGGGCACCAGCGCGTCGACGAAGACGTCTGGTCGCGGCAACCGCTCGGCGATCGCCTCGCGCAGCGCCTCGATGCCCTTGCCGCTGTGCGCGGACACGAACACCGCGCCGGGCAACAGCTGACGCAGTTCCGCCATCCGAGTCGGGCCCACCGCGTCGATCTTGTTGACGACCAGCAGTTCCGGAGGCATCGCCGTCTTGTGGTCCGCGGCGATCTCGGAAAGCACCTCGCGCACCGCGGCGACCTGTTCGTGCGGCGCGGGATCGGAGCCGTCCACCACGTGCACCAGCAGATCGGCGCCGGTGACCTCCTCCAACGTCGAGCGGAACGCCTCGACCAGTTGGTGCGGCAGGTGACGGACGAAGCCGACCGTGTCGGTGAGCGTGTGGGTCCGGCCGTCCGGGGTGCTCGCCCGCCGGGTGGTCGGGTCCAGGGTGGCGAACAGGGCGTCCTCCACCAGCACCCCCGCGCCGGTCAGCGCGTTGAGCAGGCTGGACTTGCCCGCGTTGGTGTAGCCCGCGATGGCCACCCCGGCCACCGCATTGGCCTCCCGCCGACCGCGCTTGGTGCCGCGCACCGTGCGCATCGCGACGAGGTCCTTGCGGAGCTTGCTGATTCTCTTGTGGATGCGCCGTCGATCGGTCTCCAGCTTGGTCTCACCGGGACCACGGGTACCGACGCCGCCGTTGGCTCCGGCTCGGCCACCGGCCTGCCGGGACATCGCCTCACCCCAACCACGCAGGCGCGGCAGGAAGTACTGCAGCTGCGCGAGCTCGACTTGCGCCTTGCCCTCCTTCGACCGGGCGTGCTGGGCGAAGATGTCCAAGATCAGGGCGGTCCGGTCAACCACCTTGACCTTGAGCTTCTCCTCCAACTGCCGCAGCTGGCCAGGCGAGAGCTCGCCATCGCAGATGACGGTGTCCGCGCCGGTGGCCACGACGATGTCGCGCAGTTCGCGGACCTTGCCGGAGCCCACGTAGGTACCGGGGTCGGGGCGGTCGCGGCGTTGGATGATGCCTTCCAGCACCTGCGAGCCAGCCGTTTCTGCCAGCCGCGCCAGCTCGGCCAGCGAGGCATCGGCGTGCGCGGCGTCGCCGTCGGTCCAGACCCCGACCAGCACGACGCGTTCCAGGCGGAGCTGGCGGTATTCGACCTCGGTGATGTCCGCGAGCTCGGTGGACAGCCCGGCGATCCGCCGCAGCGACGCGCGGTCTGCGAGTTCCATCTCGCCCGTGGACGGTTCCGCAGTGAGGATGGGTTCGAATTCGTCGGCATCGACCGCATCGCGGTCGAGCTCGGCGGACCAGGTCAAAGAATTTTTCATATCAGTGTCATTGTCCCACGGGCCGCGACCCAATTTCACGCCTCGCGCCTGCCATGACCCGTTTGCGCTGGTGCGGTGCGCGTCAGCGGTGACCCGCCTGAACTCGGGGGCCAGCGGCGCCTTCGCGGCGGCAAGGGCGGACAGACCGAACGCCACCAGCCGCTTGAACATCGGCGCCCGTACCGCTAGGGCTGCTGCCACCAGGTCGGGTCGAGGTGTCCGCGGGCGACGAGCACGGCCGGGCCGGTCAGCGTGGAACTCGTCGCGGTGATCTCGACCTCGACGACGCCGCCCGGGACGTGCACCACTCGGCGGCCGGTATCGGCACCGGACGCACGCAGTGCGGCCACGGTGGCGGCGACCGTGCCGGTGCCGCAGGAGCGGGTTTCGCCGACGCCGCGCTCGTGGACGCGCATCTGCACGTGGTCGTCTCCGAGCGGCCGGACGAATTCGATGTTCACGCCGTTCGGGAACAGGTGGTGGTCGTGCGGTGGCGCGGTCGTCAGGTCGAGCTCACCGAGCTCGACCGTGCCCACGCAGGCCAGGTGCGGGTTGCCGACGTCGACGGCGACCCCGGCGAAGGTCTGGCCGGAGGCGCTGGTGGTCGACTCGCCGAAGATCTTGGCCGCACCCATGTCGACCGTGACCCGACCGTCGTCGTGGATCCGGACCGCCCGAACGCCCGCACGCGTTCCGACCAGCAGCTCGCCTGGTGCGGCCAGCCCCGCGTCGACGAGGTAGCGGGCGAACACCCGCACACCGTTGCCGCACATCTCGGCGATCGAACCGTCGCCGTTGCGGTAGTCCATGAACCACAGGTCCGCTGGCACGTCGGCCGGGGCATCCTCCAGCGCACCCGTACGGATCACCCGCAGCACACCGTCCGCACCCAGCCCGCGATGCCAATCGCACAGCGCCCGCACGCGTTCGTCGGTGAGCGTCAGCGCACCTTCCGGGTCGGGCAGGATGACGAAGTCGTTCTGGGTGCCGTGGCCCTTGACGAACTCGGGGCCCTGGGAGGAATCCACGAGGCCAGTCTACGTAGTCAGCAACGTCCGAACGTCGGACACCAGGTCCGGATCGGCGGCGTCGAACCAGTGGATGCGCGCGTCCCGGCGGAACCAGGAGCGTTGCCGCCGGACGAAGCGGCGGGTGAGCTTCGCGGTCTCGGCCGCAGCGGCGGCCATGTCGCCCGCGCCGTCGAACTCGGCGAGCACCTGTTGGTAGCCCAGTGCGCGGCTGGCGGTGCGGCCGTGCCGGAGCCCTTCCTTCTCCAGCCGCCGGACCTCGTCGACCAGGCCGGTGTCGAACATGCGGGTAACCCGTCGGTCGACGCGGTCGTCGAGGTCCTCGACGGGGCGGTCGAGGCCGATCAGCACCGCGTCGTAGCGAGGTGGTCCGGGTTCGGGCAGGTTCGCCGAGAACGGCCGACCGGTGATTTCGATGACCTCCAGCGCCCGCACGATGCGGCGCCCGTTGCTGATCAGGATCGCTTCGGCAGCCGCGGGGTCGAGGTCCGCCAGCCGCCGGTGCAGTTCGGCCGGGCCGATTCGAACCAGTTCCTGCTCGTACTTGTGCCGCACCTGCGGATCGGTGCCGGGGAACGACAGGTCGTCGACGACCGCCTGCACGTAGAGCCCGGAGCCGCCGACCAGCACCGGGGTTCGGCCGCGGGCGAGCACATCTTCGACGGCGCAGCGCGCCTGCCGCTGGTAGGCCGCGACGGAGGCGGTTTCGGTGACGTCCAAGACGTCGAGCAGGTGGTGCGGGATGCCGCGGCACTGCGCTGGGGAGAGCTTCGCCGTGCCGATGTCCATCCCGCGGTACAGCTGCATGGCGTCGGCGTTGATCACTTCGCCGTCGAACTCGGCGGCGAGCTCGACGGCGAGGTCCGACTTGCCGGTGGCGGTGGGACCGACGATCGCCACCAGGTGCGAAAGGGACGACGACACCCTTCGACCCTAGTGCCTGCTCTTGATCTTGCTTCCGAACCAGCGCGACCGCTCCGAGTTCACTCGACAGGGCGAGGTGAAGGGCACCTTCCACCAACTTACTTGGTGAAAGGTGTCCTTCACCCCTCATCCGAACGGAGCGGGGTGTGGGGCAGGTCGGGGGTGTCTGGTCCAGGTGGCTGCGTGGTACGTGACGCCGAATGGGGTGGCCGAGTACAGCAGGTCGCCGTGCCAGGTGCCGCCGGAAGCCGCCACGACGCCGGGTAGGACTTGCAGCGCGGCACGGCCGTCGACCCCGAGTTCCGCACACGCATCCGGTTGCAGGGCGAGCAGTCCGGCCGGGTCGGCATCGGCGAGCGCGGTGCGGATCCGCTCGTCCACCGGCTTGGCTCGCACATCGGGCGGGTACGGCGAACGCTCGTCCGACCTGTTGGTGCCGTCAGCCAGCACCAGCAGGCCCACGTCCTCGGCGGCCAGCACCGTGCCGAGCTGCTGGCATTCGTCGGTGGGGGTGTCCGGGGCCAGCAGGTGCATCGTCACCACGCGCACATCTGATTGCTCACGCAACCATCCGGCGATCAGCGCTGGCAGCGGCAGCAGCGGATCCGGGGGACTCGGGGTGGTGCCGCCGAACGTCACCCGAACGTCGACGCCGAATCCCTCGAAAGTGCCCACAGTGTTCGGTCCGAGCGTCAACGGTCCCGATTGATCTACGCCAACGGCCACCCATTCGGCGGCGGAGTCAGTCAGACTGGACACGGCGCGCAGACAGGCGCCCCGCAGACGTTCGGTTTCCGCGTCGGCCCGCACGGTCAACGCAGGAACCAGCAACGGCGGGTACGGCACCACGGCGACACGGGTGATCACACCTGTGCACGGTAGAGGTCACGGGCGAGTTGGCTGGAGCAGGGAGCCGCAACCAGCGGCGGCAGGAGATGGCGCGGGATCGTTGCCGCCCCCTGCTCGCTGCAACCGGACAGGTGCCTGATGACAATGAAGTCGTGCAGGTCACGCGTTCGGTTCAGGCGCTGCGCCGTGGTGTTCGCCGACTCGTCGGCGCGTCGATTTCGCGACGGAGTACCCATTCACGCCCTGACCTGTTTGAATGCGCCAGCGGAGGCCGGACCGCGGAACGGTTCGGGTCGACGTTTGCTGGGCCCCGCCGATGCGGGGCGCCCGTGCCGGACACGGGCATCGGAGCGGGCACGCAAGGAGGAAGCCGGCCATGACGCACCAGGACACGACCCCCGAGGCGGTCGCCAACAAGGCGGCCGTGGACTCGACCAGCAGCACCACCGGGTCCCGCACGGTTGCGCCCGCAGTACCGACCGCTTCCACCGATCCCGCCAAGTGGGGTCGAGTGGACGTCGACGGCACGGTGTACGTGCGCACGGCCGACGGCGAACGGGCAATCGGCTCCTGGCAGGCTGGTGACCCCGCCGAAGGGCTGGCCCTCTACGCGCGCAAGTTCGACGACGTGCTCACCGAGGTCGAGCTGCTGGAGACCCGGCTGGGCACCCATGCTGGCGAGCCGAAGCACACCCTGACCAGCGCCAAGCACCTGCAGGAGTCGCTGACCGATGCCGCGGTGATCGGCGATTTGGCGGCGTTGAGCGCCCGGATCGAGCACCTGGTGGCGCAGGCCGAGCAGGCCGTCGAGGGCGCCAAGCACGAGAAGGAGCGGGCTCGGGCGGACGCGGTCGCGCACAAGGAGGCGCTGGTCGCCGAGGCCGAGGAGATCGCCAACGAGTCCACGCAGTGGAAGACCGCCGGCGACCGGCTGCGCGAAATCCTCGACGAGTGGAAGAAGATCCGCGGCGTCGACCGCAAGACCGACGAGCAGTTGTGGCGCCGGTTCTCCAAGGCCCGGGACGCCTTCAGCCGCCGTCGGGGCTCGCATTTCGCCGAACTCGACCGCCAGCGCGCGGCGTCCAAGGCCCGCAAGCAGGAGCTGGTCGACGAAGCCGAGGCGCTGACCGAGTCCAACGACTGGGGCGAAACGGCGAACCGCTACAAGGAGCTGATGGCGGAGTGGAAGGCGGCCGGCCGCGCGCCGAAGGACAGCGACGAGGCGCTTTGGCAGCGCTTCCGCAGCGCGCAGGACCGGTTCTTCAGCCGCCGTTCCGAGGCGTTCTCCGAGCGTGATGCGGAGTTCGCGGAGAACGCGAAGCTGAAGGAGGAGCTGCTGGTCGAGGCCGACCAGATCGATCCGTCGGCAGATCTCAAGGCGGCGCAGGCGCATCTGCAGCGCATCCAGGAGCGGTGGGACGCGATCGGCAAGGTGCCTCGGGAGCGGATGCGCGAACTGGAGGGCAGGTTGCGCACGGTCGCTGACCGAGTGCGTTCGGCCGCCGACGCGCAGTGGCGGCGCACCGACCCGGAAGCGCAGGCCAGGGTGGACCAGTTCCGCGACCGGGTGGAGCAGTTCGAGGCGCAGGCCGAGAAGGCGCACGCGGCCGGTGATGACCGCCGTGCGAAGCAGGCAGAGGCGCAGGCCGCGCAGTGGCGGGAGTGGCTGGCCGCTGCGGAGCAGGCGATCGCCAGCCGGTAGCCGAGGCTCGCGGGTGGTCGTTCCAGCGACAACCGGGATTCTCGCTCACGAGGCGCTCAGTCCAGTGGCGTGAGCAGTCTGCCGCGCAGGGCCGCCAGGTCGCCGTCGGTGCAGCCGCCGGAGCGCAGGTGCTCCTCGGCGTCGAACGAGTCGAGCGTCGCGTGCAGCACCTCGTGGGCAGTGGTGCCGTGTTCCGCGAGTGCCGCTTCGATCAGCGGTTCCTGGTCGGGCCAGCCGAGCCTGCTGAACAGCGGCCGCAGTCGATCATGGCTGAGCAGGTGGTCGGCGATGATGTCGTCGACCGCTACCCCAGCGAATGCCAGCAGCACGAGCGTGATGATCCCGGTGCGGTCTCGGCCCGCGGTGCAGTGCACGAGGACCCCGCCGGGTTCGGCTTGCGCGATCGTGGCGACGACCTCGGCGGTGCGCTCCGGGAAGCGGTCCAGCAACGGTCGGTAGTACAGCGGCGTGCCGTGCAGCCGCCTGCCCCAGTAGCCCCAGAACTCGGTGTCGTCGACGGGGTTCAGCGGCAGTCGCAGGCTGGTCAGCCCCGCCGGACGCGATGCCGAATCCGAGAGCGCCTCGCCGTCGGTCAGGTCGATGACGGTGCGCACACCGTGCTGCCACAGCTGGTTCCAGCCGGTTTCGGTCAGGAAGGCCGGGGTCGCGGACCGCACCACCGCACCCCGGCGGATCCGCTGGCCCGCCGCAGCGGGCAGCCCACCGAGATCGCGAACGTTGTAGCCGCCGTCCCACCGGAGATCTCGTGACATGCCCGGTACGACGCGCGAACCAACGATCAGGTTGTCTGCTCGGGATGAGCAGAACGAGTTCCACGACACTCGAACCGCAGCCGCTCGGCCCGTGCACCCAACCGCGGCACCGCTGCGGGTTCACTCCGATGGGGACGGGTGAAGGGCACCTTTCACCAAGTTAGTTGGTAAAAGGTGCCCTTCACCTCTCACTCGAATGAATAACGGGGCTTCCTGGGATCAAGTGCGGGACCAGACGATGCGCATCCATTGGACGGCCAGCACCGCCATGCAGAGCACCGCGAGCACCAGGCCGATCGACGGGCCCGCGCTTCCGCTGGTCTGGCGCGACCAGATCGCGACCAGGCCTTCGAACGACACCACCACGCCTGCCAGCCCGGCCAGGAACGCGACCACCCAGCGCCGGGTGATCAGGGCCAGGGCACCGAGACCGATGCCCACGATCGTCGAGTTGATCGCGAACAGCCGCGGCAGCAGGCCGATCTTCAGCTGCGGGTCGGTCTCCCCGGTGAGCACCTGCCAGCCCGCCGCGCCGTCGACCCACGGCAGCACCGAGCACAGCACGAGCACCAGGATCACCGAGGCGATCACCAACGCGCGCGAGCCCGGGTCGAACCGGCGCAGGATCTCCCGCTCGCTCCTGGCCAGTTCGCGGCGCGACATCTCGTCCGGTTCCTCCACGCCGCTCAACACGCACACCCCTGCTGCGCGACGGGCTGCCTGGGCGGGCTGCCGAACGACGGCAGTCCGAGGCTGACGCCGGAGGTCTTGGGCCGCACACCCGCTTCCCAGTGATCACCCGCGGTGGTGCGGCGGTGGCCGCTGATGTCGGTGTCGGCGACCAAGTGGTGCGGTGCGGCTCGGGTGATCGTGGTGTGCACGACGTCGCCGGGCCGGATCTCGCCGTTGATCGCGCCGGTGGGGGTGAAGTGCACCAGCCGTCCGTCGCGGGCCCGACCGGACAGCCGGTGCGTCGCCGCGTCCTTGCGCCCCTCGCCCTCGGCGACCAGCAGTTCCACCGGGCGGCCGATGAGCTCCTTGTTCTCCGCCCAGGAGATCTCGTTCTGCAGCGCGACCAGCCGGTCGTAGCGCTGCTGCACGACCTGCTTGGGCAGCTGGTCGGGCAGCTCCGCGGCGGGTGTGCCGGGCCGCTTGGAGTACTGGAAGGTGAACGCGCTGGAGAACCGGGCCTGCCGCACCACCTCCAGCGTCGCCTCGAAGTCCGCCTCGGTCTCGCCGGGGAACCCGACGATGATGTCGGTGGTGATCGCTGCCTGCGGCATCGCCTCGCGCACCTTGCCGACGATGTTCAGGTAGCGCTCGCTGCGGTAGGAGCGGCGCATCGCCTTGAGGATCCGGTCCGATCCGGACTGCAGCGGCATGTGCAGCTGCGGGCACACGTTCGCGGTCTCGGCCATCGCCTCGATCACGTCGTCGGTGAAGTCGCGGGGGTGCGGCGAGGTGAAGCGAACCCGTTCCAGGCCTTCGATTTCGCCGCAGGACCGCAGCAGCTTGCCGAACGCGAAGCGGTCGCCGAACTCGACGCCGTAGGCGTTGACGTTCTGCCCCAGCAGGGTCACTTCGAGCACGCCTTCGGAGACCAGCGCCTGCACCTCGGCGAGGATCTCGCCGGGTCGGCGGTCCTTCTCCTTGCCGCGCAGCGCGGGCACGATGCAGAACGTGCAGGTGTTGTTGCAACCGACCGAGACCGACACCCAACCGGAGTAGGCCGACTCGCGGCGGGCGGGCAGCGTGGACGGGAACACGTCCAGCGATTCGAGGATCTCGACCTCGGCCTCGTGGTTGTGCCGGGCGCGTTCCAGCAGCGTGGGCAGCGAACCGAGGTTGTGGGTGCCGAACACGACGTCCACCCACGGGGCCCGCTTGACGATGGTGTCGCGGTCCTTCTGCGCCAAGCAGCCGCCGACCGCGATCTGCATGTCCGGATTCTGGTCCTTGGCCGGGCGCATGTGACCGAGGGTGCCGTAGAGGCGGTTGTCGGCGTTCTCCCGCACCGCGCAGGTGTTGAACACGACTACATCCGCGGTGTCCGAACCGGCGCGCACGTATCCGGCGTCTTCCAGCATGCCCGCGAGCCGCTCGGAGTCGTGCACGTTCATCTGGCAGCCGAAGGTTCGGATCTCGTAGGTCCTGGTGCGCACCGTTCCACGGTAGCCCCTGGTCAGATCGCGGATTCACCCACCTGGACAGGCAGCGGTTGCGGTGTGGTCCAGGGGCGCGCCAAGATCGGCGCGAGCCGGGACGTTGACTCCGGTGTGTAACCCACTTGCAACATGTGTTCGTCTGTTCCGTCTGGACTATCCCCCATCGGGGGCTTAGGTTTCGGCCAACGAATCCAATTGAGGCGTTCAGGGGAGAACGAATGGCCGCAGCTTCCACGGACGTCCCGATGATCCGGATGTCCGCGGTCGACAAGTTTTTCGGCTCTTTGCACGTGCTGCGGGCGATCGATCTCGAAGTGCCCAGGGGCCAGGTCGTCGTGGTCCTCGGGCCGTCGGGTTCCGGCAAGTCGACGCTGTGCCGCGCGATCAACCGCCTGGAGCCGATCAACTCCGGCCGAATCGAAATCGACGGGGTACCGCTGCCCGCCGAGGGGCGTGCGCTGGCCGAACTGCGGGCCGATGTGGGCATGGTGTTCCAGCAGTTCAACCTGTTCGCCCACAAGACGATCTTGGAAAACGTGACGCTGGGCCCGGTCAAGGTCCGCAAGCAGAGCCGGGACGCCGCCCGCGAGGACGCGATGCGCCTGCTGGAGCGGGTCGGCATCACCGACCAGGCCGAGAAGTACCCGGCTCAGCTCTCCGGTGGCCAGCAGCAGCGGGCCGCGATCGCCCGCGCGCTGGCCATGAAGCCGAAGGTGATGCTCTTCGACGAGCCGACTTCGGCGCTGGACCCGGAGATGGTCAACGAGGTCCTGGAGGTCATGACCGACCTCGCGGCCGAAGGCATGACCATGCTGGTGGTGACCCACGAAATGGGCTTCGCGCGCCGTGCTGCGCACCGCGTGCTCTTCATGTCCGACGGCGAGGTGGTCGAGGACGCCACGCCGGAAAAGTTCTTCAGTGCGCCGAACAGCGACCGCGCCAAGGACTTTCTCGGCAAGATCCTCACCCACTAGGACCCACCTTCAGAGAGGGGCAAAGCGAGATGCAAGGCAAGAGGATCCGGTTGGTCACGGTGCTGGCGGCCACGCTGGCGCTGGCGCTGACCGCCTGTGGTGGTGGCGGGGGCAACCAGCTCGGCGGTGGCGGCAACGAGGTGCAGGTCGACCAGAACGCGCAGTTCGAGCCCGGCACCACGATGGCCAACCTGAAGCAGGCAGGCACCATCCGCATCGGCACCAAGTTCGACCAGCCGCTGTTCGGGCTCAAGGGCCTCGACGGCGTGCCGCAGGGCTTCGATGTGGAGATCGCCAAGCTCATCGCGGGCAAGCTCGGCATCCCGCCGGAGCGGATCCAGTGGGTCGAGGCGCCCAGCAAGACGCGTGAAGAAGTGATCGAGCAGAACCGGGTGGACATGGTGGTGGCCACCTACACCATCAACGACGCCCGCAAGCAGCGGATCAGCTTCGCCGGACCGTACTACCAGGCCGGTCAGGACATCATGGTCAAGTCCGACAACACGCAGATCACCGGCCCGGAGTCGCTGCGGCCAACTGGCGCGAAGGTGTGCTCGGTGATCGGCTCCACCCCGGCTGAGAAGATCAAGGAGTACGTCGACGAGTCCAACCTGGTGCTCTTCGACGTGTACTCGAAGTGCGCCGACGCGCTGCGCACCGGTCAGGTGCAGGCGGTGACCACCGACAACGTGATCCTGCTGGGGCTGGTGGATCAGAGCGGCGGCCAGTTCAAGATGGTGAACAAGCTCTTCACCCAGGAGCCGTACGGCATCGGCATCAAGAAGGGCGACGCGAAGTTCTGCGAGTTCATCGACCAGACGCTCACGCAGGCCAGCCAGGACGGCTCCTACGCGAAGGCCTGGCAGTCGACCGCGGGCAAGGTCGCCCCGGAAACCCCACCGCTGCCGCAGTTGGACCCCTGCAGCTGACCGATCGCGAGAAGGGCCTGTCGCTGAACTCGTCTTGAGTGGCGGAACCTCAGACGCCGTCTCGACTCCGGATCCCCGACATCGTGCATGTCCGGGCTGACCTCGCGAGACGGCGCCTGAGAACCCGCGGCGGTGCAAGTGTCGTAGGTGGGCCAGGGGCTTCGCCGCTTCGAAGACAGACCAAAGACAGACACTAAGAGGGTGCTGACCGCGACGGACGGCACCCTCATCGCTTGGCCGGAGTGAATCGTGCAAGTCATCATCGACAACCTTCCGCTGTACCTCAACGGACTCGTGCGCACGCTGAGCATCTGCCTGTACGCCGGTGTGCTCGCGCTGGTCATCGGCATCATCGCGGCCGGTTTCCGGGTGTCGCCGCTGCCGCCGCTGCGCGCCACCGGGACCAGCTGGGTCAACGTGCTGCGCAACTGCCCGCTGACCGTGGTGCTGTTCTTCATGGCCTTCGGGTTGCCCGAGCTGGGTATCAACGGCTCGTACTTCTGGTTCGGCACCATCGGATTGGCGCTCTACACCTCGGCATTCGTGTGCGAGGCGATCCGCAGCGGCATCAACGCGGTGCCATCGGGGCAGGCCGAGGCGGCCCGTGCCATCGGGCTCACCTTCGGCCAGTCGCTGTCGCTGATCGTGCTGCCGCAGGCGGTCCGCACGGTCGTTCCGCCGCTGGGCAACGTGATCATCGCGATGATCAAGAACTCGGCGATCGCCGGGGCCTTCGGCGTCGGCGGTGACCTGTTCTCGGTCGGCGACACGCTGACCTCGGCACGCGGACTGGACGCGTTGCCGGTGCTGACCGGCGTGGTCCTCGGTTATCTGGTGATCACCATCCCGGCCGGGCTGCTGCTCGGCGTGATCGAGCGGAAGGTGGCGATCGCCCGATGACGAACGCGGTGCTCTACGAGACGCCCGGCCCGGTGGCCAAGCGCCGTTCGCTGCTGGCCAGCCTCGGCGTCGGCGCGTTGCTGCTGGCCGTGATCGCTTGGGTGCTGGTGCAGCTCGGCGCGCAGGGCCAGTTGACCGCCGAGAAGTGGGGCCCACTGCTCGACCCGACCAACGGCACCTTCGTGCCGCTGTGGAACCTGTTGGGCCAGGGCCTGGTCGCCACGCTCACCGCCGCGGTGCTGGCCATGGTGTTCTCCTTGGTCATCGGGACGTTGCTGGCGATCACCCGGGTCGTGAGCGCGCCCTGGTACCGCTGGGGCGTGGTCGGGGTGGTCGAGCTGCTGCGCGGTGTACCCGTGGTCATCGCGGTCTTCTTCGCCTTCCGGGTGCTGCCCTCGTTCGGGCTCGACCTGTCCGCGATGTGGTTCCTCGTCATCGGCCTGACCGCGTACAACTCGGTGATCATCGCCGAGGTCGTGCGGGCCGGGATCCTGGCGTTGCCGAAGGGGCAGAGCGAGGCCGCGTACGCGATCGGGCTGCGCCGCAGCCAGGTGATGACCTCGGTGCTGCTGCCGCAGGCCTTCCGGGCCATGCTGCCCGCGCTGATCAGCCAGCTGGTGGTGATCTTGAAGGACACCTCGCTGGGCTTCATCGTGTCGTACGTGGACGTGGTGCGGCAGGCGCAGGTGATCATCCAGAACCTGAACAACCCGATCCAGACCTACTTCGTGGTCGCGGTGCTGTTCATCGTCATCAACTACGCGTTGGGCAGGCTGGCCACCTACACCGAGCGGCGACTCAGCCGCGCCCGCAAGGGCAAGCTCGCGACGGTCGAGCTCCAGGACTCCGGTCTGGCGGCGGGCAACTGACCGGATTTCTTCAAGCGGAGGGCACCTTTGACCTTGGTCGAAGGTGCCCTCCGCTCATCGTCGTACCTGGAGAAGATCGCCGTAGAAGGCGAGTACCCGCGTCAACGGACATCGGCCCCGGCGGACAGCGATGCCGAGGGCTTCGAACGCCCGCTGACGAACAGCGATGCGATGAACGCGAGCACGCCGATGCCGCCCGCGACCACGAACGCGGTCCGCAGGCCCGCGCCATCGGGGGTGCCGGACGGGTCGGCGGCGGTGAGGGAGGCGACCGTGACGAACACGGCGATACCGAACGCGCCCGCGACCTGCTGGAGGGTGGCCAGGATCGCGCTCCCATGGGAGTAGAGGTGGTTGGGCAGCGCACTGAGGGACTCGGTCATCAGCGGGGTCATCATCAGCCCCAGCCCGGCCATGAGCAGGACGTGGACGCCGATCACCACGGCCAGCGGCGATCCCGGTCCTAAGGCGGCGAACAGCCACAGCGACACCGCCATGGCCAGTGCGCCGGGGATCACCAGCGGGCGGGCGCCGAAGCGGTCGAACAGCCGTCCCACCGGACGCCCGAGCAGGCCGAGCACCAGTCCGCCAGGGAGCACGGCCAATCCGGTGACGAAGGTGCTGGCGTTGAGGACTGTTTGGAGGTAAAGCGGCAGCAGGATCGCCCCGGCACCCATCAGGCACATGAACAGCAAGGCGCCCAGGACCAGCGCGACGACGAAGTTGCGGTTGGTGAACGGCCGCAGGTCGAGCAGTGCGCGGTCGTAGCGCTGCAAGCGGACCTGGCGCGCGACGAACCCAGCGAGGGAGGCGACCCCGACCACGATCGGGAGCCACGGTGCCACCTGCCCGCCGGACTCCCCGATGGCGGACAGTCCGTAGAGGACGCCGCCGAAACCGACAGCCGACAGCGGCACCGAGAGCAGGTCCAGCGGCACCGACCGCGTGTCGCTGTCCAATCGCATCCAGACCGCCCCGAGTGCCAACGCGAGAACCGCCAGCGGCAGCACGATCCAGAACATCCAGCGCCAGCCCAGGAAAGCAAGCACCGCACCACCGATCGTCGGGCCCACGGCGGGAGCGACGGCGATGACGATGGTAATCGTGCCCATCGTCGCGCCGCGTTTCTCGGGCGGCACGAGGCGCATCACCGAGGTCATCAGCAGCGGAACCATGACCGCGGTGCCGCACGCCTGGACCACACGCCCCACCAGCAGCGCCACGAAGCCCGGGGCGAGCGCGCTGAACAGCGTTCCCGCGCTGAACAGCGTCAACGAGGCGAGGAAGACCTGGCGCGGGGTGAAGCGCTCCAGCAGGAAGCCCGTAATGGGGATGACCACTGCCATCGTTAACAGGAAACCGCTGGTAAGCCATTGCACGGTGGCCGTCGAGACGCCGAGGTCGACCGTGAGGTCGCGCAGTGCCACGCTCAGGATCGTCTCGTTGAGGATCATCACGAAGGCCGAGGCGACCAGCACACCGATCAGCACGGGGGCTTGCGGTGCTGTGGTGTCGCGGTCCGAGTCCGCCGTCGCGGTACTCGCGGAGTCGATCATGGTGGAGCGCACCTCGCAGAAGTGGGTCAGGCTCGACCGCCGGCGCGGACCGCCGTTGAGCACAGGGTTGGAATACCGAGTCTGCTTACCCGGCGGCGAGTCGGCACGTGTTTTTCGCGGAGAGCATGCGAACTCACACCGGCGGCACGGGGACCGTACTGGCATTGCGCCTCTGCTACTGGATCCGACGGTGCGAGCGCGATGGCCGTTCAGGACTCATCCGCGGGATCAGGGGTGAAGGAGCTTTCCCCGAACGGCGGCCGAGGTGGTGGGGTCGGTGCCGCGCCAGGCCACCACGTCGTCGGGGCGGAGCAGCAGCCCTTCCCCCGCGTGCAGAAAGTCGACGTCGAGCCGATGAACCGGGCGTCCGCCCTGCTGCCAACGCCGCGGATCGTCGGCCACCGCGAGTGCCCATCCAGGACCACCCAGATCCACTGTGGACAATGTGTGGTCGGCGTCCAGCCAGCGGTGTGGGATTCGGGTGCCGACGCGTCCGGCCGGTGCGAAATCGGTGACCGGCTCGACCTCTCCGCCCTCCGCCGGGCCGCCTACGAGCGCTCCGGCCGGGTCCTGGAATCCGCCCGCAGCCAGCACGAACGGGTGCGCCAACGTCGGATCTGGCGCGGCTGCGAGCGGCTGCTCGACTGCTCGGCGGTGAACCAGCCCGCCGGGCGGCGCTCGGTGTCGTAGCTGTCCAGCAGCGCGGGTGCAGCGCTCCCGGACAGCACTGCGGCGAGCTTCCAGCCCAGGTTGTGCGCGTCGGCAATGCCAGTGTTGGCGCCGCTGGCGGCGAACGGCGGCATGACGTGCGCGGCATCTCCGGCCAGGTGCACCCGCGCCTGCGAGTAGCGGTCGGCAACGAGCATTTCCGGTTGCCAGGCCAGGACGCTCAAGATCTCCAGGTCCGACGCTGGCACCCCGAGCGCCGTGCGCAGCAGTGTCGGCCAGTCGCGATCGACCTCGCCGCCCGGTGCCATGAACACCCACCGCAGCGGTGCGCCCCTACCTGGCGAGGATCACCGCCGAAGGCAAGTACCCGCACTACATCCGGTGGGTCAACGAACCGAATTGCCTGGCCGAAGTGGTGACCTTCGAACAACAACTGGAATGGCAACTCGACGGCCTGCAAAACCTCGCCGACACCAACCGAAAACCCCGCTAGCAACGCCCGCACCACCACGGGGTTCACACGATAAGGGCCAGGTGAAGGGCACCTTTGACCGACTAAGCCGGTCAAAGGTGCCCTTCACTCATCACCTGAACGGAGCACCAGCGCGGGAACGGGATGGGCGGCCCGGTTCTAGCGCGGGGTGGCTTTGACTCCCGCGGCGCCCAGGGTTGCGTCGTAGGCGCGCTGCCACGAGCCGTCGGCGACCGCGGCGTCCAGCATCCGTTGCAGCTCCGCGGCCAGCATCCGGTCATCCGAGCTGATCACCAGGAACCGTCCGCCGTTGGTGACCACGTAAGGCCCGACCGCCGCCAACTGCGCTGTGTCGGCCGTGCCGCCCAGCAGCAAATCCACGTTGCCCGCCGTCACCGCATCCCGCAGCAACGTCGGCGGCAGCAGCCGGAACTGCACCTGCTTCAGCGGATCGAGACCGATGCGCTTGGCCAGATCGCGGGCGATCTCGACGTCGAAACCCCGGTACTCACCGGCTTCGTCGCGGGTGACGAACTGCGGCGCATCCGCCCGCACCCCGACCAGCAGCAGGCGCCGCTGCCTGATCTTCGCCAACGTCGGTGAAGTGTCCAACTCCACCGAATCCCCCACCGACGGAGGCGCACTCGGCGGCGCCGGTGCGGTCGGAGCGGGCCGGTTCTGCGGCGGCAGCGCATTCGGCTCGGGCGGCGGACTCGACGCGCAACCCGACAACACGGCGAGCGCGGACACCACCGCAGCGATCACGCGAATCCGCATGGCCCCTCTCCTCACTGCCGAACCAGCACCCATGATCGCGCACCCGGCACCGTGCCCGGGACCCGGATTCCCGCGCAGCTGTATCGATTTTGAAATCCAGACCGCACCCATTAGTGTGACTGCCGTCATCAGGCGCCAACGTCGTCGCCCGCATTTCAGGCAACACTCCCGGAATCGAACATGGCGGAATCGAACATGGCGGAGGCGAGCATGGCGTCGGCAATGCAGCACGTCGTCGAACAGGTCACCCAGCGCATCACCGACCGCAGCGCCGGAACCCGCACCGCCTACCTCGACCGCATCCGAGCCGCCGCGGCCGTCGGCCCAGCCCGCACCGAACTGCCCTGCAGCAACCTCGCGCACGGCTTCGCCGCATGCAGCGGCCCAGACCGGCTCGCGGTGCGCGGCGCCACCAAGCCAGGCATCGCGATCGTGTCCGCGTACAACGACATGCTCTCCGCGCACCAGCCCTACGCCGAATTCCCGGCCTGGATCAAGGACGCGGTGCGGGAAGCCGGTGGCGTCGCGCAGTTCGCCGGTGGCGTGCCCGCCATGTGCGACGGCATCACCCAGGGGCGCACCGGCATGGAACTGTCGCTGTTCTCCCGCGACGTCATCGCGATGGCCACCGCGGTAGCGCTCTCCCACGAGATGTTCGACGGCGCACTGCTGCTCGGCGTGTGCGACAAGATCGTGCCCGGCCTGCTCATCGGCGGGCTGTCCTTCGGCCACCTGCCGACCGTGCTGGTGCCCGCCGGGCCGATGCCCTCCGGGCTGCCGAACCAGGAGAAGAGCCGCATCCGGCAACTGTTCGCCGAAGGCAAAGCCAGCCGCGAAGACCTCCTGGAAGCCGAGTCAGCCTCGTACCACTCGCCCGGCACCTGCACCTTCTACGGCACCGCCAACTCCAACCAACTGGTCGTCGAAGTCATGGGCCTGCACCTGCCCGGATCGAGCTTCGTGCCACCCGGCACCCCGCTGCGCAAAGCGCTCACCGAAGAAGCCGCCCGCCGCGTCGTCCAAGGCGACTCGGACCACACCCCGATCGGCGAGATCGTCGACGAACGCGCCATCGTCAACGGCGTGGTCGCGCTGCTGGCCACCGGCGGCTCCACCAACCACACCCTGCACCTGGTCGCCATCGCCGCAGCCGCCGGTATCGAGTTGACCTGGGACGACTTCTCCGATCTATCCGCAGTCGTGCCCTCGCTGGCCAAGGTCTACCCCAACGGTTCTGCCGACATCAACCACTTCGCCGCCGTCGGAGGCGTGCAAACCCTCGTGGGCGAACTGCTCGACGCGGGCCTGCTGCACCACGACGTCAAAACGGTCGCTGGCCCCGGACTCGACCGCTACCGCCAACAACCGTTCCTCGAAGACGGCCAACTCGTGTGGCGGGACGCACCCGCGAAGAGCCTGGACCCGGACGTGCTGCGCGGCGTCGACGACCCGTTCGCACCTGACGGCGGCCTGCGGGTGCTCGACGGCAACCTGGGCCGATCGGTGATCAAGGTGTCCGCGGTCAGCGACCAACACCGCGCCGTGACAGCCCCAGCCCGGGTCTTCGACGACCAGCACGACTTCTCCACCGCATTCCAGGCCGGTGAACTCGACCACGACGTCGTGGTGGTGATCCGCAACCAAGGCCCGCAAGCCAACGGGATGCCCGAACTGCACGGACTGACCCCCGCGCTGGGCGTGCTCATGGACCGCGGCCACCAGGTCGCACTGGTCACCGACGGCCGGATGTCCGGCGCGTCCGGCAAAATCCCGGCAGCCATCCAATTGACCCCGGAAGCCAGCGCAGGCGGTCCGCTGGCCCGCGTCCGCGACGGCGACGTGATCCGGCTGGACGCCGACCGCGGCACACTCGAAGTGCTGGTACCCGACGACGAACTCGCCACCCGCGAGGACGCACCCGCCAACCGGGGCGCGCAGTTCGGCACCGGCCGCGAGCTGTTCGCCGCATTCCGACAGGCGGTCGGGCGCGCCGACCGCGGCGCCAGCGTGTTCACGCCCCTGCAGGCGCAACCCGCCGACGTGCCAGCATGACACCGAGGACCACCGCCGCAAGGCACTCGGCAAGCACCAGGGACGGACGAACCACCCCATGAACACTGCAGCTGACGTGCTGGATCTCGCCCCCGTCGTGCCGGTCGTGGCATTGGACGACGTCGCGCACGCGGTACCGCTGGCGCAAGCGCTGCTGCGCGGCGGAATCCGCACCATCGAGGTCACCCTGCGCACCCCCGCCGGACTGCCCGCGATCGAACGGATCGCCGCCGAGGTGCCCGACATGGTCGCCGGAGCGGGCACGATCACCGAGCCGGGACAGGCCAAGCAGGCCGCCGATGCCGGAGCCCGCTACCTGGTCACGCCCGGAACCACCGAGCGGCTGCTCGACGACCTCGACGCATCCGGCCTGCCGTACCTGGCTGGAGCGGGCACCGCATCCGAGGCGATGCGACTGGCCGAACGCGGCGCCACCGCGATGAAGTTCTTCCCCGCCGAGCCCAGTGGCGGTGTGCCGTTCCTGAAAGCGATCGCCGGACCGCTACCCGACCTGCGATTCTGCCCGACCGGCGGGATCAGCCCGCAGACCGCGCCGAACTACCTGGCACTGCCCAACGTCGGATGCGTCGGCGGATCGTGGCTCGCGCCGAAGGACCTGCTGGCCGCCGGTGACTGGGCCCAGATCGAACAGCTGGCCCGAGAAGCCGCCGCACTGCGCTGACCCCGCGCAGCAGGTCGGCCGACAGCGCATTTCCGCCGGGCACGTCGCTGCTCCCGCTGGCGCATCTGAAGGCGCTCCCGACCTGGGCACCTCCTCCGAATCGCGGTAGTCCCTGCCCCGCCAAGTCGGGTCAGGCGGCGATCATGGTCAGCGCTTCGGAAACCGAGTCGGCGACCGGGAATCCGGACGTTTCCAGCTTCTTGCGGTTCATCACGCCGGTGGTCACCAGCACGCAGCGGGTACCCGCCTGTTCGGCCGCGTGCGCATCGTCCAGCACATCGCCGATGAGCACCACGTCCTGGGCATCCAACCCCTGGGCCTCCAGGTGGTGGCGCAGGTGCTTGTCCTTCGATCCGCCGCCGATCTCAGCGCGAAGCCCGTCGACGCGATTGAAGAACGTGCCCAGCCCCATTTCGGTCACCAGCGGGACGAGCTCGTCGTGGAACCACATCGACAACAGCGATTGACTGCGGCCGGTACTCGCCCAATTCCGCAACGCATCCAGCACACCCGACGCAAGACCGCAGGTGTGCAGCAGTTCCCGATACGCGTCGTGGTAGAGCACATCGATGCGCGCCCAGTCCCGGTCGCCCAGCGGCCGTCGCAGCAGCCGCTCGTAGCACTGCAGCAGCGGGCGGCTGAACACCGCACGCCACTCCTCGATGTCGATGTGCTCGCGATCGAAGGCCGTGCAGACGCTGTTCACCGCCGAAACCACAGCGTGGTTGTCGTCGAGGAGCGTGCCGTTCCAATCCCACACGATGTGTCGCGCGTGAGCCAAAGCCGTCATGGGTGGTGACTCTACGAGCCCAAGACGACTTTCAGTACCATCGTCCCAATCTGAGAGACACGGCACACCGCCAAGCCAAACCCGCTGGGACGCCTTCTCGGTCCCAACCGATGCGCCTCGAACCCTGCGCGGTCATCAACGCGGAACGACCCACGCGTCCACTTTTGTCCCGTCACGGGGTTTCGAGATCGGGGTCCGAAGCGTCCTCACCGGAGCGCTCGATCTCTTCCCGCACCACTCGGAAAGCCAGGCCTTCGGCGTAGCCCTTGCGGGCCAGCATGCCCACCAGGCGGCGCATCGTCGCAGTCTGGTCCAAGCTCGTCATCGCGCGGAGCTTCCGCCGCACCAGCTCGCGCGCCCGCTCAACCTCCGCATCTGCATCCACAGTGGACAAAGCTGCCGCCACCAGTTGCTCCTCGACTCCTTTGCGGCGCAACTCGAAACCAAGGGCCTTGCGCCCGAGCCCCTGGTGCTGCTGGCGCGAACTCACCCACTCCTCGGCGAACGAGGCGTCATCGATCAGACCCGCATCGATGAATTTCTGCAGCACACCATCGGCGATGTCCTCGTCGATCCCCTTGCGCAGCAAGGCCTGCCGCAGCTCCGAGCGGCTGCGCGCACGGGCCGCCAGCAGCCGGTAAACCGTGTCGCGCGCCAACTGCTCGGGGTCGTCGGTCGGCTTGCGCGGCGGCTTCTCATCCGCCGCGCCATCCGCGACCTCGTCCATCGGGTGGTCGGGGAAGCGACCCTGGGCACCGCTACCCCGACGCGCACCGTCACCGTTCATCCGCACCAACGCTCCGGACTCAGAAGTCGACCGGCGCCGGTTCGGCGTTCTCCGCGTCCAGCGTCGCCCCGATGCCGAGCTTCTCCTTGATCCGCTTCTCGATCTCGTTGGCGACGTCCGGGTTCTCCCGCATGAACTTGCGGGCGTTCTCCTTGCCCTGGCCGAGCTGATCGCCCTCGTAGGTGTACCAGGCACCGGACTTGCGGATGATGCCCTGCTCGACGCCCATGTCGATCAGCGAGCCCTCCCGGCTGATGCCGGTGCCGTAGATGATGTCGAACTCCGCCTGCTTGAAAGGCGGCGCGACCTTGTTCTTCACCACCTTGACCCGGGTCCGGTTGCCGACCGCGTCCGAACCGTCCTTCAACGTCTCGATCCGCCGCACGTCCAACCGCACCGAGGAGTAGAACTTCAAAGCCTTACCACCGGTGGTGGTCTCAGGCGAGCCGAACATGACGCCGACTTTTTCGCGGAGTTGGTTGATGAAGACCGCCGTTGTTTTCGCGTTGTAGAGTGCTGAGGTCAGCTTTCGGAGGGCTTGGCTCATCAGGCGGGCTTGCAGGCCGACGTGACTGTCGCCCATTTCGCCCTCGATCTCGGCGCGTGGCACCAGCGCGGCCACCGAGTCGATGACGATGATGTCCAGCGCACCGGAGCGGATCAGCATGTCCGCGATCTCCAGCGCTTGCTCACCGGTGTCCGGCTGGGACACCAGCAGCGCGTCGGTGTCCACCCCGATCGCCTTGGCGTACTCCGGATCCAGCGAGTGCTCCGCGTCGATGAAGGCCGCAGTGCCGCCCAACTTCTGCGCGTTGGCCACAGCGTGCAGCGCCACTGAGGTCTTACCACTGCTCTCCGGGCCGTAGATCTCCACGATGCGGCCCCGTGGGTACCCACCGATCCCCAGCGCGACGTCCAGCGAGATGGAACCGGTCGGGATGACCTCGATCGGTGGGCGCGACTCGTCGCCGAGCCGCATGACCGACCCCTTGCCGTACTGCTTGTCGATCTGGGCGAGCGCGAGCTCCAGCGCCTTGCCCTTGTCCGGTGTCGCTGCCATCGGGGGTCCACCTCAGTCGAGTCGAACTGTCGTCGTCGTATCAGATCAGACGCTACGGGCAGGGACCGACAATCCGGCTCTGGGGTGCGGACGGTTCGATCCCGTGCCGCCCATCTTAGGCGAACGGATGTTCGATCATCTTCCCGACACGCCAACCCCGTCACCCGACCGTGTAACGGTGCGATCACCGATGCGGGGTGGACACTCGAAGGAGAAGTCGCCGCGGGCGCCTTGGGGGTGCCGATCATGCGCATGGACCGCTACCTTCCGCCCGACCATCCGCTGAGCCGGTTCTACCGCGTCGGGGCGGCCATCTTCGGGGCCTGCCTGCTGGCCTTCGGCGTGCTGGGCCTGGCCAACCAGGTACCGCTGTTCACCACCCGGGGCATCGACATCCTCGGGCTGTCCAGCAACGGCCTGCTCGCGGTGGTCTCGGTCGTGGTCGGCGCGATCCTGGTCGGTGCCGCGGCCTGGGGCGGGCCGGTCGCGTCCACCACCACCGCCGCGATCGGGGTGCTGTTCTTCCTGTCCGGGCTGATCAACCTGGGTCTGCTGGACACCCCGTGGAACCTGTTCGCCTTCAAGCTGCAGAACGTGGTGTTCAGCCTGGTCGCGGGCATGCTGTTGATGTTCCTCGGGTTCTACGGCCGGGTCAGCGGTGGGCTGCCGGAGGACAACCCCTACAAGCGCTACCGGCACCACGAACCGCCCGCCGAGGACGTGCCGGAGCAGCGGTTGGCCGATGAGCGGCGCATCGCCGAACTCGAACCGCTCTGCGAGGCCGAGGTCGCGGTCGCCGAGGGCCATCCCACTCCGCAGCAGGACCGGCTGGTGCGCTCGGCGGCGTGGCGGCACCTGCAGGAGGAGCGGCGCCGGGCTTACCAGCACTACCTGGACGCCGGGCGCACTCCCGAGCAGCAGATCAGCGCGCAGAACCTGTGGGCGGATTTCGAACCACCGAAACAGCAGCGGCCGGAAAAACCCGAGCCCTGACACCTCGGAAAGCGCGCGACGGAAACGTCTTTGGAGCCGAGACCGCGTCCGAGGTTCCGCCACCGCACCCGCGGAGCTTGTTCGTCAGCGTCGTTCGGCGGGTACTTCGAAGGCTTCGCAGACGGCCTGCCAGACCTCTTTGGTCGACAGCCCGGCGTCCAGCGCCTGGTCGACGGTGCGCCCGCCGAGGGTCGAGAACACGTGATCCTGGGAGAGCATCTCGGCGCGAACTCGGCCGAATTCCTCGGCCATGCGTTGGCGGAAAGCTGTGTGGCGCATCGACGACCAGCCTACGCGTCGCCCCGTACCCTGGTGTTGTGCTGCTGATGTTGCAGGCCGACCCCACCGGTTTGTCCACGCCGCTGGGGCAGGCGGTGATCGCGGCGGGGCTGCTGGCCGCGGTGGTGCTGGCGGTGCGGTTCCTCTGGGAGCACCGCAACCGCCGGTGAGCGCCTCAGGTGCCGGGCTGGATGGTGTCCTCGAACTCGTCGGCCATCTTGTTCGGGTCCAGTTCCTGCTTGTCGTTGGGTTCGAGCACCATGCCGACCAGCGGCCGGTCGTCGACGGTGAACACCAGGGTGCCGAAGTTGTCGCTGGTGACCGCTCGGTAGGTGCCGGAGAGGCCGTTGCCGCTCCACTGCGCCTCGACCTGGTCGCTGGTCACCCCGTTGAAGGTCAGCAGCAGGTCGGCGCGTCGCTGGGCGGCTTCCTGCGAGTCCAGTTGGGTGTAGATGATCTGGGTGCCTTCGTTGGGGTTGCCGATGGAGCAGGACACCACGGTTCCGCCAAGTTCCCGCAGGCCGGGCATGATGCGCTGCCAGCCGGGCGCGCAGTTGGAGTGCTCCGGCATGTCGCCGGCGAGGTTGCGCAGGCAGGCGGTGAAGCCCTTGGCGTCCTTGGTGCCGGGCTGTCGGCATTCGGCCGCGCTGGGTGTGCCGGGGGCGCCGGTGGTGCGCAGCACGATCGCGACGATGGCGACGAGCACCGCGACGGCTGCGACCGCGCCGAGGCCGATCAGCAGGTTGCGGTTGCGTCGGGAGTCGGGTTTGGCGGCTGGTGGTTGGAAGTGCGGTGGTGGTGCGACCACCGGGCGGGTGCGGACGGTGTCGGGTTCGCGGTATCCGGTTTGCGGTTGTCCGGTGTAGGGGATGCCGACCGGTCCGGGCGGTGTGTTGGGGCGGAAGTCCTGGGTCCACATGGCGGCGCCGTCCCGGGAGACGTGGTGGGCGCCGAGTGCGACCGCGGTTTCGGGCTGGTCGAGGGTGGTGGGCACGATCCGCAGTTGTTCGCCGATCAGGCTGGCGACCAGCGGTAGTCGGCTGGAGCCGCCGACGAGGTAGACCCCGGCGAGGTGTTCGGGTCCCATGCCGTTGGAGCGCAGCACGGCGGCGAGGAGTTCGACGCTGCGCAGCATGCTGGGTCGCACCAGGGCTTCGAGTTCGGCGCGGGTGACGAGCACGTCGCTGAAGGGTTCGGGCATCGGCACTTCGGTTTGCGGGTGCCTGGAGAGGGCTTCTTTGGCGGCGCGGACGTCTTCGCGCAGGGTGCGTTGGGCGCGTCGGTCGCCGGTGGTTTCCGGGCGCAGCAGTCGTTGCCAGCGTTGTGGGTCTTTGTTGGAGACCTGTCGTCCGACGTGTTCCAGCAGGGCTTGGTCGATGTCCAGGCCGCCGAGGTCGGAAAGGCCGTCTTCGGCGAGCACGGCGAAGCCGTTCTGGGTGGCGCCGACGATGGCGCAGTCGAAGGTGCCTGCGCCGAGGTCGTAGACGGCCAGTGCTTGGCCGGTGCCCAGGGCGCGGTCGGGGAACGAGGCGAAGTGCGCGGCGGCGGCGACGGGTTCGGGTACGAGGACCAGGTTGCAGTTGAGTCCGGCGAGTCGGGCGGCGGACAGCAGCACGTTGCGTCGGACGGTGCCCCAGCCCGCGGGGTGGGTGAGGCGGACTTCGTCGGGTTGGGCGCCACCGAGTTGTCGGGCGGTTTCTTCGGCGACCCGGTGCAGCACGGCGGCCAGTGCGTCGGTGACGGTGATGACGTTGTCGCCGAGCAGCAGGGTGCTTTCGTCGACGCGGCGCTTGGGGTTGGGTTCGAAGCGGGACGGGTCCAGTCGGGCGCGGCGTTCGGCGTCGCGGCCGACGATGATCGCGCCGTCTTCGGCGGCGAACACGGCGGATGGCATGGTGGCCGAGCCGTCGACTTCGACCACGCGTGGCGGTCGGCCGTGTGCGGACAGCACCGCGACGGTGTTCGAGGTGCCGAGATCCACTGACAGGACGCGCACCCGTTTCCTCCCACTGCCTACCACTGTTGATCCTTCTGGGTGGAATGCTGCCACGTCCGGCGCGGCGGTTTGCAGAGATCCCCCGCATTCGTCGGGTCGTGGCGCGTGGTGGCGCTCACGGTGCTGGCGCGGGCCCGGTGTCGGTGCGTTGGTCCAGCATGGAGGGGTGAGCGACGTGTTGGACCGCTTCTCCCCGGCCACCCGCGACTGGTTCCGCGGGGCTTTCGCCGCGCCCACCGAGGCGCAGCGCGGGGCGTGGGAGGCGATCGCCGACGGCGAGCACGCCCTGGTGGTCGCACCGACCGGCTCCGGCAAGACGCTCGCGGCGTTCCTGTCGGCGCTGGACAAGTTGGCCGTCGAAGGCGCGCCCGCGGAGCCGAGGCAGCGCTGCCGGGTGCTCTACGTTTCACCGCTGAAGGCGCTGGCGGTCGATGTGGAGCGCAACTTGCGCGCGCCGCTGGCCGGGATCCGGCAGGCCGCGCAGCGCCGCGGCAGCGCGCCACCGGACATCCGGGTCGGCATCCGCACCGGGGACACCCCGGCTGACCAGCGGCGTTCGTTCGCCCGAACGCCGCCGGACGTGCTGGTGACCACGCCCGAGTCGTTGTTCCTGCTGTTGACCTCGGCGGCGCGGGATTCGCTGCGCGGTGTCGAGACCGTGATCGTCGATGAGGTGCACGCGGTGGCGGGCACCAAGCGCGGGGCTCATCTGGCGCTTTCGCTGGAGCGGTTGGACGAGTTGTTGTCGCGGCCCGCGCAGCGGGTGGGGTTGTCGGCGACGGTTCGCCCGGTGGCGGAGGTGCGGACCTTCTTGGCGGGTGGTCGGCCGGTGCGCACGGTCCAGCCCGCGCATCCGAAGGAGGTCGAGGTCCGGGTCGAGGTGCCGGTGCCGGACATGGCGGAGTTGGGTGCGTCGACGGGTGAGGTCGAGGGTTCGGCGGCGGGTCCGCAGCAGCGCGCGTCGATCTGGCCGTCGGTGCAGGAGCGGATCCTGGAGCTGATCCGGCAGCACCGTTCGACCATCGTGTTCACCAATTCGCGGCGGCTGGCCGAGCGGTTGACGGCTGGGATCAACGAGCTCGCGGCCGAGGAGCCGGTGCCGATGTCGCGGTTCCCGGCGGAGGCGGTGGGTGGTTCGGGCATCGGCGGTGGTGCGCCGCCGGTGGTGGCCAAGGCGCACCACGGCTCGATGTCGAAGGAGCAGCGGGCGGTGGTCGAGGAGGAGCTGAAGTCGGGGCGGCTGGCTTGCGTGGTGGCGACCTCGTCGCTGGAGCTGGGCATCGACATGGGTGCGGTGGATCTGGTGGTGCAGGTGGAGACGCCGCCGAGCGTGGCTTCCGGGTTGCAGCGCATCGGTCGTGGCGGGCACCAGGTCGGCGCGGTGTCGCGGGGGGTGGTGTTCCCGAAGTTCCGGGGTGATCTGGTCGGTTGCGCGGTGGTTTCGGAGCGGATGGCCGATGGGTTGATCGAGTCGATCGCCTTTCCGCGCAATCCGTTGGACGTGTTGGCGCAGCACGTGGTGTCGATGGTCGCGATGGACAGCTGGCCGGTGTCGCGGTTGGCGGCTGTGCTGCGGCGGGCGGCGCCTTTCGCGGGGTTGCCGGATTCGGCGTTGCACGCGGTGTTGGACATGTTGGCGGGCCGTTATCCCAGCGAGGAGTTCGGTGAGTTGCGGGCCCGCATCGTCTGGGATCGGGTGAACGATGAGTTGCGGGCGCGGCCGGGCGCGCAGCGGCTCGCGGTGACTTCGGGCGGCACGATCCCGGATCGGGGGCTGTTCACCGTGACCACGCCGGGCGACGATGCCGCGGGCAAGGGCGGGGTGCGGGTTGGTGAGCTCGACGAGGAGATGGTCTACGAGTCGCGGGTCGGGGATGTCTTCCTGCTGGGCACTTCGGCTTGGCGGGTGGAAGACATCACCCACGACCGGGTCGTGGTGATACCGGCGCCGGGCGAGCCGGGTCGGATGCCGTTCTGGAAGGGCGATCAGCCGGGCCGTCCGCTGGAGCTCGGGCGGGCGCTCGGCGCCTTCGTCCGGGAGTTGACCGGCGCGGATGGCGCGGCGGCGCGGTCCCGCATCGCGGCCGCTGGGTTGGACGAGTGGGCCCAGGACAATCTGCTGTCCTATTTGGACGAACAGCGGCAGGCGACCCGGCACGTCCCGGATGACCGCACGATCGTGGTGGAGCGGTTCCGCGATGAGCTCGGCGATTGGCGGCTGGTGGTGCATTCGCCGTTCGGCGCCAAGGTGAACGGGCCGTGGGCGTTGGCCATCGGCGCGCGGATCCGCCAGCGGCGGGGGGTCGAGCCGCAGGTGGCGTCGTCGGATGACGGGATCGTGCTGCGGTTGGCGGATGCGTTGGACGATTCGGGCGCGGAGGTGTTGCCGACCGCGGAGGACGTGCTGCTGCCGCCGGAGGAAGTGCAGCAGGTGGTGACCGATGAGGTCGGTGGTTCGGCGCTGTTCGCGGCTCGGTTCCGGGAGTGCGCGGCGCGGGCGCTGCTGCTGCCGCGCCGGGATCCGCGTCGTCGTACGCCGTTGTGGCAGCAGCGGCAGCGGGCGGCGCAGTTGCTGGCGGTGGCGGCGCAGTACGAGCAGTTCCCGATCGTGCTGGAGGCGATGCGGGAGTGCTTGCAGGACGTCTACGACCTGCCCGGGTTGACCGAGCTGATGTCGCAGGTCGCGGCGCGGAAGGTGCGGGTGGTGGAGGTCGAGACGGCGACGCCGTCGCCGTTCGCGCGCAGCTTGTTGTTCGGCTACATCGGCATGTTCCTGTACGAGACGGATGCGCCGCTGGCGGAGCGGCGGTCGGCGGCGTTGAGCCTGGATTCGACGCTGCTGGCCGAGCTGCTCGGCTCGGAGGCGCTGCGGGAGCTGCTGGATCCGGCGGCGCTTGCGGAGATCGAGCAGCAGTTGCAACGGCTGTCCCCGCAGTGGCATGCCCGCGATGCGGAGTCGGCGATGGATCTGCTGCGGTTCCTGGGTGATCTGTCGACCGAGGAGGCCGAGGCGCGGGGTGTGCGACCGGCGTGGCTGGCGGATTTGGCGGAGCAGCGCCGGGTGCTGCGGGTGCGCATCGCGGGGGATCAGCGGTGGCTGCCCGTCGAGGATGCGGGCCGGGTCCGCGATGCGCTGGGGGTTGCGCTGCCGGTCGGTGTACCGGAGGCGTTCACCGAGCCGGTTGCCGATCCGCTGGGTGATCTGCTGATCCGCTACGCCCGCTGTCGTGGGCCGTTCACCGCCGACGCCGCGGCGCACCGGTTCGGGTTGGGGGTGGCGGTGGTGCACGGCGTGCTGGATCGGCTCACCGGTTCGGGTCGGTTGGTGCGCGGCGAGCTGCGACCGCTGGAGGCCGGTGGCGGCGGGGCCTTGGAGTACTGCGATGCCGAGGTGTTGCGGCGGTTGCGGCGGGCGTCGTTGGCTCGCTTGCGGGCCGAGGTCGAGCCGGTGGAACCGGCCGCGTTGGGTCGTTTTCTGCCGGTCTGGCACGGCATCGGCGCCCGGTTGCGCACCGCGCCCACGGTGGATGACGTGTATGCCGTGGTGGAGCAGCTCGCGGGGGCTCCGGTCCCGGCGAGCGGGTTGGAGTCGCTGGTCCTGCCCGCCCGGTTGCCCGGCTACTCCCCCGCGTTGCTCGACGAGTTGACCGCGACCGGTGAGGTCAGCTGGGTGGGTTCGGGTTCGCTGGCCGGTGGTGATGGTTGGATCGCGTTGGCGCCCACCGATGTCGCCGATCTGCTGTTGCCGGATCTGCCGGAGGAGCCGGGTTCGGATTCTCCGCTGCATCGCGCCGTGGTGTCCGCATTGGACGGTGGGGCGCTGTTCTTCCGGCAGTTGGCCGATCGTGCGGGCGCGGTGTTGCTGGAGCAGGGCGAGTCGGCGCCCACCGACGACCTGCTCACCTCGGCGTTGTGGGATCTGGTCTGGTCGGGGACGGTCACCAACGACACCTTGGCGCCGTTGCGGGCTTTGGTGTCCGGGCGCGGGGCGGCGCACAAGCCGCGCCGCAGCGCGCCGCGCGGTCGTTATGCGCGGTTGCGCGCTGGTCGGCCGTCGATGCCCAGTCGTGGTGGTCCGCCCACGGTGTCCGGGCGCTGGTCGCTGGCTCCGCAGCCTTCGGGTGATCCGACGCGGCGGGCGCACGCGCGGGCCGAGGCGTTCTTGGAACGGCATGGGGTGTTGACGCGTGGCGCGTTGGACGTCGAACGGGTCGTTGGCGGGTTTTCGGCGGTCTACAAGGTGCTTCGGGCCATGGAGGAGTCCGGTCGGTGTCGGCGCGGATATGTCGTCGAGGGTCTTGGTGCCGCGCAGTTCGCGGTGCCCGGTGCGATCGATCGGCTGCGCGCGATGTCCCGGGACGACGGCGACGGCGATGCGGTGGTGCTGGCCGCCGCCGATCCGGCGCAGCCCTACGGTGGGGCGCTGGAATGGCCTGCGGTGATGGGTGAAACCCGGCATCGTCCGGGGCGCAAGGCCGGTGCGCTCGTGGTGCTCGTGTCGGGCGCGGCGGTGTTCTACGTCGAGCGGGGCGGGAAGTCGTTGTTGTCGTTCACCGACGATGAGTCGGCTTTGCGCCGCGCCGCGGCGGGGCTGGCCCGCATCGTCCGGGACGGTTGGTTGGATCAGCTGGCGGTGCAGCGCGCCGACGGCGAGGGCGCGTGGGGGTCCCGTCTGGCGGCGGTGCTCACCGAGGCGGGATTCCGCGCCACTCCGAAGGGTTTGCGACTACGCGCCTGAGCAGCTGCGCGCCAGGCTGTGGCCGCCCGCTACAGCTGCATGAACGGCTCGGCGTAGCGGAATTCGCCGCGGATCGACGGCCGGTAGCTGGCCAGTGCGCGGACCTGGAAATGCGAGCCCCAGTCCGGCACCGGCGGTGTGATGCCGTAGGTCTCGGCGGGCTCGAAGCCGAACATCGGGTAGTAGTCGAGGTGGCCGAGCAGCACGACCATCGGCTCGCCGAGCGCATCGCCGCCGCCGAGCACCGCATGCATCAACGCGGCACCGACCCCCTGCCCCTGCAGTTGCGGCGGCACCCCGATCGGTCCGAGCGCCAGCACCGGGGTCTCGGCGACGTGGCCTCGGGTGCACACCACGTGTCCTGCGATCTCGCCGTCCCGCTGCGCTACCAGGGACAACTCGGGCAGCCAGGCATCGCCAGCCCGCAGCGCATCGACCAGGCCCACCTCGACCGGAACCTGACCCGGTGGCGTGGTCTTGGCGAACGCGGCCGAATGAACTGCGCGGATGGCAGCGACATCCGCGGGTGTCTCGCGTCGGATCAGCACGCGCCCACGCTGTCCCAACCGATCCGGAAGCGCAAACGATTTGTGCGGGCGGGTGGTGCTGCGGGCTGTGACGGGTCGTCCTCGCTCACGAGCTTTTGGCTTCGCGGCCCTGCTTCGGTGCGACGTACCAGATCGAGACGCCGACTCCGAGGTAGAGCAGGCACATGATCCACGACACGCCGACGTAGCCGATCGCGCCGGTGAACAAGGCCACGATCAGCGGTCCGGCGAGGGTGGACAGGCCCGCTCCCAGGTTCAGGATCGAGATCGCGGCACCCTTGTTGGACTTGACGAGGTTCGCGGTCACGGCGTCGAGGGGGATGTACCCGGCCATGCTGACGCCCCACGCGGTGCCAGCGATCAGCAGTGCCCAGTAGTTGTGGCCGAACAGTTGCGGGACGTAGAAGAACGCGATGACCGAGACCGCGCCGCCGAAGCCGCCGACGATGGAGATCGTCCGCTTCCAGCCGATCTTGTCGCCCGCGTGCCCGAAGACCAGGTTGAACACGATGTTGAGCAGGAAGATCGTGCCCCACACGCTCAACCACTCGGATGTGCTGTACCCGAGATCGGCGAGGTAGAGCGGCATGAAGATCGGGAACGCGAATTGGGGGAGCGTGTTGATGATGCGGATGACGAGCACGAGCAGCAGCCGCGGTTCCGCTTTGATGATCGTGACCAGCGATGCCAGGTCCTTCCACCGGCTGCCGGTGCTCGCGTGTCGGGGTTTCACGTCGTCGCGGTTGAGGAAGATCATCGCGAATGCGCCGAGTGCCGCCCACAGCAGAGTGGACCACAGCGTCGGGATGTTTCCGAAGTAGCGGATGAAGACGTCGGATCCGTAGGCGCCCACGACGCTCATCCCGCCGGCGAAGGCGAACCAGAACCAGCCGTACGCCGCGCTCATCCGGCTCGGTCGTGCTCGGTATGCGATCCAGACGAGGAAGGAGTAGGAGAACAGCGGATAGCTGAACCCCTTGATCGCGTAACCGGCGAACAGCGCCCACACGGCGTGCTGCTGCACCCCCACGCCGACGAACAAGCTCGTGCCGACCGCGAAGAAGACGAACGCGGCGAGCATCGTCTTCTTCGCTCCGAGGACCTCGAAGAGCACTCCGGAGAGCCAGGAGGCCAGCGAGACGCAGACGCCGTAGGTGGAGAACACGGCGGCGACGACGCCCAGGCTGATCCCCTGGGCGACCAGGTAGGGGCTGAGCCAGCTGACTTCGAGGCCGGTTCCGATCATGAACAGGAAGATCCCGAGGAAACCCCAGGAGATCTTCTTCGGGATCCCCGCTCTTTCGAGGACGGATCGCGGTGCTTCTTCAGCGGAGGCTGTGGTGGTCACGAGCAGCGCCAATCTTCGGGAGTTGGGTCCGCGGGCTACTGCGCTGTCCAGCCACCGTCTGCGGGCAGGATTACACCGGTGAGGTAGCTCGACTCGTCCGATGCGAAGAACAGGGCGATGTCGGCGATTTCCTCGGGAGTTCCCATGCGCCCCAGGAGGTTGTTGGAGAAGTGGGCTTCGTCCTCGGGGGTCTTGATCGCGTCGGCCATCATCGGGGTCCTGATGGATCCGGGGCAGATGCAGTTGACCCGCACGTTCTTTCGGCCGTAGTCGACGGCCCACACGCGCGTCAGCGCGACGAGTCCGCCCTTGGACGCCGTGTAGGCATCCGCGCCGGGCATTCCGACGATCGCGTTGATGGATGAGTTGTTGATGATCGACCCGCCGCCGGATGCGATCATGACCGGAAGGACGTGCCGGGTCACGTTCGCGGCACCGTCGAGGTTGATTTCGAGGATCTTCCGCCAGTGCGCGACGGGTGTGTTCAGCACCGAGGTCATCGTGTAGGTGTCGTTGGACGAATACCCGATACCGGCGTTGTTGAACAGCACGTCGAGGTGGCCGAATCGCTGGTGCACGGCGGCGATCGTGTCGGCCACGGCCTGTTCGTCGGAGATGTCGAGCTGGTAGAACGCGGCGGTTCGTCCCGCGTCGACGAGCTCGCGCTCCATGGCGGCGCCCTGTTCGCCGTCCCAGTCCAGCAGGGCGACGGATGCGCCCTCTTCGGTGAACCGCCGTGCCGCGGCGGCGCCCTGGCCGCTTGCCGCTCCGGTGATCACAGCGACTTTGCCGTGGAGTCTCATCCGTCGGGTCCTTTCGGGGTGGTGCTCGTGGGGCCTGGTGGTCCCGCGGTTCTCGACGCCTCAGCTGCGCCTGGCGCGTCCGGTGCGTCGGAATCTTGAAAACCTCGTGTTGTGAAATCACATTCGATGCTAGCTCGATGTAATCGGATCTCACAAGGGCCTGTCCGCGTCCCGCGTTGTCGCCAGCCCCTACGTCCTGCTCCGACTCGAATCTTCCCTGATAGGAAGAAGAAATTCGATAGACTGGACGCCGCCGAGAGGCAGGGCTTACCACTACGAGCCAAACAGCGCTAGAATGTGAGAAAATCACATCAGGCGCTCACTGCCCCACCGGCAGCCGGGGCGACGTCAGAGGAACGGGATGGAGAATTCGCGATGGCCGTCGATGCCAGCGAGCGCCAGAGACTGATCCGCGCGCAGGTGCTCGCGGAGGGCGAAGTCGAGTTCGGCGCCCTCGCGGCCGAGTTCGGCGTCTCCGAGATGACGATCCGCCGCGATATCGATGTTCTGGAGTCCAAAGGTGTGGTGCGGAAGGTGATCGGCGGCGCGATCGCCGCCGGGAAGGCCGCCGAACCGCCGTTCGAGGCTCGCGCCAATCTCGAAGCGGCCAGCAAGCAGCACATCGCCGAAGCCGTCGTCGCGCGGCTGACCACCCACGAGACCGTGATCCTGGACAGCGGCAGCACCGCCCTCGCCGTCGCTCGCGCGATCCGCGGCGCCAACCTGGAGCTGACCGTTGTGACACCGAGCATCCTGGTCGCCCTCGAACTGGCCGACGAGCCCGGCACCACGGTGCTCCTCGCCGGTGGGCTGGTCCGCCCCGGAGAGCTCAGCCTGATCGGCGCCGAAGCCATGGAGGCCTTCGACCGCTACAGCTGCGACACCTTCGTGATGGGCGTCGCGGGCATCGACGCCGAGCGCGGCTTCACCGACTACCACCGGGAGGAGAGCGCGGTGAAGCGGGCCGCGATCCGAGCGGCCGATCGGCTGATCGTCGCGGCCGACCACACCAAGTTCGGCCGCACGCACCTGGTCAACATCGCCGCCCTGGGGGCAGCGGACATCCTCGTCACCGACGGTGCCGCGCCCGAAGACGTCAGCGCCGCCGCAGCCGGTTCCGGCGTCGAGATCGTCACAGCGTCGACCACTCGGGTTCCCCGGGGTCTCGCGACGTGACGGCCCTCGGGTGCAGAGGGCTGAAACCGGTCGCCGCCAGGGCTGGACCGCCGACCAGCGCAACCCGCAACCGCGCACCCCGGTGCGCAGCAGTCGTCCCTAGGAAGAGAAAGCACGAAACCCATGACAACCTGGCTCAACGACGTTTTCGCCGCCCCCAAGCCGATCATCGCGATGCTGCACCTCTCGGCGCTGCCGGGCGACCCGGGCTACGACACCGAGGCGGGCATTTCCGCCATCGTCGACCGCGCCAAAGGTGAACTCGCGGCGTTGCAGGCCGGCGGGGTCGATGGCGTGATGATCTCCAACGAGTTCAGCCTGCCCTACCTCACCCAGACCGAGCCGATCACCGCGATCTCGATGGCGCGCATCATCGCCGAACTCCTCCCCGACATCGCCATCCCCTACGGCGTCAACGTGCTCTGGGACGGCCGCGCCTCCATCGACCTGGCGGTCGCCACCGGTGCGCAGTGGGTTCGGGAGATCTTCACCGGCGTCTACGCGAGCGACTTCGGCCTGTGGAACACCAACATCGGGGAGGTCGCACGGCACCGCCACCGCATCGGCGCGGACGACGTGAAGCTGCTGTTCAACATCGTTCCCGAGTCCGCGCAGTACCTCGCCGACCGCAGCCTGCAGTCCATCGCGGAGACCACCGTGTTCGCCGCACGCCCCGACGCGCTCTGCGTCTCCGGGCTCACCGCGGGCGCTCCGACCGACACCCAGTCGTTGAAGATCGTCAAGAATGCCGCCGGGAACGTACCGGTGTTCGTCAACACCGGGGTGAAGGCGCACAACGTCGCCGAACAGCTCGCGATCGCCGACGGCGCGGTGGTCGGCACCTACTTCAAGGAAGACGGCGTGTTCGAGAACCGGGCGAGCCTGGCCCGGGTGCAGGAACTGATCGGCGCGGTCCGCGACTTCCGCGCCACCCTGTAGCAACCCAACGAGCGGGGAGCTCCCGATGAGTGTTGTGCTCGGCGTGGACATCGGCACGTATGAAGCCAAGGGCGTTCTCGTCGATGAGGACGGTCGGATCCTCGCGCAGCATCGACGTCCGCACCGCGTCGCGGTCCCGCGACCCGGCCACCTGGAGCACGACCCGGAAACGGTGTGGTGGGGCGGATTCGTCGACGTCGTTCGCGCGCTGCTGGCCGAGCACGAGCGGACCGCCGGTGACCTCGCCGCGGTTTCCGTCAGCGGCATCGGGCCGTGCGTGCTGCCCATCGACCGCTGCGGTACGCCGCTGCGCAACGCGATCCTCTACGGGGTCGACACCCGCGCGGCAGCCCAGATCGACCAGCTCAACGAGGCCATCGGAGAAACCGAGATCCTCGAACGCTCGGGCACCTCGCTCACCTCGCAGTCGGCCGGACCGAAGATCGCCTGGATCGAGCAGTACGAACCCGACGTCTTCGCCCGCACGGCGCTGTTCCTCACCTGCCAGACCTTCATCGTCGGACGGCTCATCGGCAGGTGGGTCGTCGACCACGCGACCGCGGCCTACTACCACCCGTTCTACGACCAACGCACCCTCGACTGGAACCTGGCGCGAAACCCAGGTGCGCTCACCCGTGAACAGCTGCCCGAGCTGGGTTGGTCCGGCGACATCGCCGGTCGCATCACCAGCTCGGCGGCCGAAGCGACCGGACTGCGCACCGGCACCCCAGTGCTCGTGGGGGCGCCCGACGCACCGGCCGAAGCGCTCAGCGGTGGTGTTTTCGACGATCGGGACATGATGCTCATGTACGGCTCCTCGCACTTCGTGATCGAGGTGCTGGACCGTCCCAGGACGTCGAAAACCCTGTGGCCAGCGCCGTATCTGTTCCCGGACACCTACCTGCTCGCCGCTGGCACCGCCACGGCCGGAAGTTTCACCCGCTGGTACGCCGACCTGCTTTCCCCGGAGGCGGGCGGCAGCGATGCGCTCTACGCGGAGCTCGCCGAGCTCGCCGCCGCTTCCCCGCCGGGGGCGCGGGGACTGCTGGCCATTCCGTACCTCAGCGGCGAGCGGACCCCGCTGTACGACCCCGGCGCCCGCGGCGCGTTGCTCGGCCTGTCGCTGGAACACGACCGCGGCGATGTGGCCCGCGCGGTCGTGGAATCGATCGCCCACAGCGCGGCCGCCGCGTTGCGCACGTTCGACGAGCAAGGACTCCCGCCCCGGGTCATCCGAGCGATCGGCGGTGGCACCAAGAACCGGGTTTGGGTGCAGGCCGTCAGCGATATCACCGGCTACCCCCAGGAGATCGTCTCCGGTCCCGGTGCCGCCTACGGGGACGCGATGCTCGCGGCGAGCGCGGTCGGCATCCTCGACGGGCGTCGCGACCTCGGCCGTTGGGTCACCCCGACCACCGTGATCGAACCACGCCGCGAACTGGCGCCGCTCTACGCCCGCCAACGCGAGCTGTTCGAGCAGCTCTACCGCAGCACCAGACCAATAGTGACCGCCCTCGACGAGCTGAGGACCCCATGACGACCAGGACCAACCCGCAGCGCTGGACCGAGCTGGGCGAGCACATCGCCGACCGGTTGGCCGTGGCAGCGGATTCCCGGGTCAGCATCTTCGTCAACGACGCGGCCGCGCTCCCGGCCGCGAATGCGCTCATCCGCGTCGCGACCAGGTCGGGTGCCGCGGTGCAGACCGTCTACACCGGCGAATCCCTCGACCAGGAGGCACTGGCTGCTTACGACTTGGACCGGCTCGCCCAGCCCGCCCCGGTCGAGGAGGCCGCGATGACCTGGTCCGACGTGCACGTGTCCTTCCGGGCCATGCTCTGGCCCGATGCCGACGACGCGGCGATCGAGGACCTGCCGCAGCGGCTGGCGGCGATGCGCACCGCGAAAGGGCTGATCTCCACGCTGCGCTGGCAGGGCACCCGCTGGGCGGTCGTCCGCATTCCCACCGCTGCCTGGGCCGCGCACATCGGGGTGTCCGCCGAAATCCTCCTGGACGAGTTCTTCGCCGGTGCGCTCGACGATTGGGACGGCAACAAGAGGCGGTGGCAGCCGGTGGCGGACGCCCTCACCAACGGGAGCACGGCCACAATCAAGTCGGCCGACACCGACCTCACCCTCGGCATCGAAGGACGCCGTGGCGTCCTGTTCGCCGGGGAGGCGAACCTGCCGGACGGTGAGGTTGCCACCGCCCCGGTGGACGATCGCGTCGACGGCCACATCACCTTCCCCGGCAAGTCGATCTTCGCTGGCCAGCTGTTCGAGAACCTCCGGCTGGATTTCGAGCACGGCCAGGTCACCGACGTCCGAGCGACGGCAGGCGCCGATATCGCCCGCGCGCTGATCGGCACCGACCAGGGCTCGCGCCGGGTCGGTGAACTCGGCATCGGCCTGAGCGCGGTCGTGCGGCAGTGGACCGGCGACCTGTTCATCGACGAGAAGATCCTCGGCACCGTGCACATCGCCCTCGGCCGCGCCTACCCGGAATGCGGCGGGGTGAACAAATCATCGCTGCACTGGGACATTGTCAAGGACCTCCGCCACACCGCCGCCGGTGGCGGAACCCTGGCCATCGACGGCACCCCGATCATCGCCAACGGCCGCGTCGTGTGGCCGTCGCTGACCAGCTGACGCGTTGCGCCGTTGATCCGCGCGGTGCCGGTCGCCCGCCCGCAGCGGCGTGAACTGCGGGCGGGCGCCGAACGCCACGCGGCCGCTTCGCCGCCGGGTTCAGCGGGTGGCCAACTGCAGCAGGCCCCAGAGCTGCGCGATCGCATCCGGATCACCGCTGGTCTCCACCGCGCGATCCGGCAGCCGCCCCCACATCCACAGGTAGACCGCGGTCGCGTCACCACCGACCACCGCATCCGGCGTCGTGGTCGACACGTCCTCCGAGCTGATCACCGCAGACCCGTTCTGGTCGGCGGTGACCAGCCAGTTCTGCCCGGCCACGTAGACCCCGACCGAGCAGGGGCGCGTCGCGGTGATGCCGAGCGCGCGCAGCCGGTAGCCGAACCACAAGCGCAGCACCTCGTCGATGCCGTCGCCCGCCACGTCGGGCTCGATCGGCGTCGGCTCGATCCCGGCGGCGATCTGCACGTCCACCCGGTGCACCGTCGTGGCGTGCAGCATCCGGCGCAGCCAGAACCGCACGGTGTGCTCTTCCGGCCACCACGTCGGACACGGATCGTGCGGTGGTCGAGCGCCGAACTCGGCCAGCAGGTCGGCCAACCGAACGGCGAACCGGCTGGCCACCTCGCGCAATTCGGGCCGGTCCGGCAGGTCCCAACGCCGTTCGGCCTCGGTCGAACCCAGCCAGGACAGGGTGTCCTCGCACAGATCCCCCAGAAACCGCACGGTCTGCCCCAGGGTCCGTCCGGAAGCGCCCCACACTGGTGCGTCGATGTGCGCATCATGGGTCGCCGCGGTGAGCAGCTGTGCCTCGATGCCGAGCAGTTCCAGCATCCGGCCGTAGTCGAGCCCCACTTCAGTACCGTTCATCGCGCCACCCCCAACAAGCTCCGCCCGACGATGTCGAGGAACTCCCGGCTGCGCGCCAACAGCGCGTCGGCAGCCAGCCAGGTGATCGTCGGCACCCCGGCCTCGGCGGCCGCCCGCAGGTCCGAGCGCGCCGCGAAATACGCCGCCCATTCCCGCAGTTCGGGCGCGGCCCCGGTCAACAACGTCCACACGCTGGCTGGCCGGTCGGCCTCCCGCCGCCAGGAGCGCGCCACCACGATCGCGGTCGCGGCACGTAACGCGGCCACGTGCGCGGCCGCGAACCGGTCGCCCGGCCGGTCCGCCTCCGCCGCTTCGTGCAGGCAGGTTCGGGCGTGGAGCAGCAACGAGAGCGCACCGGCAGGTGTCTCGGCCTCGGGCGTTGGTTCGTGGTTCTCCACGGAGCGCCGCGGAGCCGGTATCGAGAGATCAGTGGAAAAAGACATCGGCGTTCTCCTCTGCACGACGAAGCCGTCCACGCCTGCCGCTGGGGAGCCCGGCAGGTCCGGCGGCAGGGTGCTTCCCCCACCCCACCGCCGGACTCGACGATCGAACTGGAGTTCATCGAACTCGCGTTCGAACATCCCCAGATTAGCTTGCCGGGGCGATCGACTCAAGCAATGCGCTCTAGCTCACCTGTTCGAGTAATGACCAGCGATGATGATCATTCGGGTGGCCGAATCCGACATCCGGCAGCGCCGACGCGATCGGCAGACCGGTTGCCGGAAAGACCGCGCGCCGCGAACGGGTTAGTGTTCGGGCCGTGACCGCCGCGCCATCCCCTCGTTGTGACCGGATCACCGAGCTGACCACCGACCAACTACGGGCACGACTTCCCGAGGCCCTGCAGATCTACGTGACCGCCATGGGATATCCGCCCACCACCGCCCAGCAGCGCGCCCCGATGTGGTCGGCGCACATGCTGCGCGCGGGTTGGCGCTGCATCGGCGCGTTCAGCGATCACGGCGAGCTCATCGGCATCGGCTACGGCTACCTGGGCGCCCCGGGCCAGTGGTGGCACGAGCAGGTCCGCCGCGGCCTGCTGGCCAGCGGCGGCGACACCGGGGGCTGGCTGGACGACTACTTCGAACTGACCGAGCTGCACGTGTACCCGGGCAGCCAGGGCGCCGGTCTCGGCGAGGAGATCCTGCGCCGCCTGCTCGCGCAAGCACCGGGTAGCAAGGTCCTGCTGTCCACCCCGGAGGGCCCGACGCGGGCGTGGCGGCTGTACCGTCGGGTCGGCTTCGCGGACGTGCTGCGCAACTACCGCTTCACCGGCGACCCCCGCCCGTTCGCGGTCCTCGGCCGCCAGCTGCCCCTCGAACCCCGCTGACACCGCCGCCCGTCACACGGACAGGTGGGCGCTGAAGGGCACCTTTCACCAACTAACTTGGCGAAAGGTGCCCTTCACCTCGTGATCGTCGTGATCACAGGAGGGTGAGTTGTTCGCGGAGGGTGTCCAGGCCCATGCCGCCCATCTTCAGGGCCTCGGTGTGGAACTCCCGCATGTTGAAGGCCGCGCCGTGGCGCTGCTTCGCCTCGTCGCGGGCCGCCCGCCAGAGGCGTTCGCCGAGCTTGTAGGACGGTGCCTGGCCGGGCCAGCCCAGGTAGCGGTCGATCTCGTCGCGGACCTGCGCCGGGTCGGTGATGGTCCGGCTCAGCATGAACTCCAGGCCTAGTTCAGGTGTCCAGCGCTCGCCCTCGTGGAACCCGGTACCAGCCGGGATCGCCAGCTCCAGGTGCATCCCGATGTCGACCACCACGCGCGCCGCGCGGAAGAGCTGGTCGTTGAGCATGCCGAGCAGGTCACCGTCGTCTTCGAGGTAGCCGAGCTCGCGCATCAGTCGTTCGGCGTACAGCGCCCAGCCCTCGCCGTGGCCGGAGACGAAGCAGGCCAGCCGCTGGAACTTGTTCAGCCGCTGCGCCTCGTGCACCGAGGTGGCGACCTGGAGGTGATGGCCGGGCACCCCCTCGTGATACACAGTGGACACTTCGCGCCAGGTGGGGAAGTCCTGCCGGTCGGCGGGCACCGACCACCACATCCGGCCGGGCCTGGCGAAGTCGTCGGTCGGGCCGGTGTAGTAGGCGCCAACACCACCGCCCGGCGGGGCGATCCGGCACTCCAGCCGCATCAGCGGATCCGGGATCTCGAAGTGGGTGCCGCGCAGGTCCTGCAACGCCTGGTCGGACAGCCCCTGCATCCACGCCTGGAACGCGTCCTGCCCGTGCACCTGGTAGCGCGGATCGGCGTCCAGCACCGCCGCGGCCTCGGCCAGCGTCGCGCCCGACTTGATCCGGTTCGCGATCCGCTTCATCTCCGCCTCGATGCCGGAGAACTCCTGCCAGCCCCACTCGTACGCCTCGTACAGGTCCAGGCGGGCGCCGGTGAAGTACCGCGACCACAACCGGTATCGCTGCTCGCCGACCGCGTCCTTCTGCGGCGCCTTCGGCAACAGCTCGCTGCGCAGGAAGTCCGCCAGTCCCGCATACGCCTCGGACGCCGCCTTCGCCGCGGTGTCCAGGTCGCGGCGCAGCGACTCGTCCACGCCGCCGGCCCGCGCGACCATCGCCGCGAAGAACGACTGCCCACCGCGCCCCGACCAGGTGTCGCACTGCTCCGCGACCTTGCTCACCTGCCGGGCCGCCGAGACGTTGCCGTCCCCGGCCGCGGCCAGCAGCCCGGCCCGCAGGCCCTGGACCGCCTCGGGCATCGCCGATAGGCGGTGGGCGATGGTGCGCCACTGCTCCGGGGTCTCCGTCGGCATCAGGTCGAAGACCTGCCGCAGTTCCTGCGCCGGGCTGGCGATCACGTTCAGCGACGCCATGTCCGCGCCGATCTCGTGCAGTTCCAGGTCGAGCCCGACCCGCTCGGCGAACACCGCCTGCGCGATGCGCTGCGAGTCGTCGACCGGCTCGGCCGCCTGCACCGCCGCCAGGCTGCGGCGGGCCAGCTCCGCGCGGGCCTGATGCCCGTCCGGCGAGTAGTCGGTCAGTTCTTCCTCGCGACCGGGCACGCCCAAATATGTTCCCGCGATCGGATCGAGCGCGACCAGCTCGTCGACGAACTGGTCGCTGATCTCGTGAACGCCGTTGTGGTCAACTCCCATGACGCAACGCTATCGCGTGGCCACGACTCGCACGCGCTACGGCAAAGGGGTATCGCAGTCGGCGAAAATGCCCGCTGGATGCGAAGATCGTCCAGGTGGAGGGCAAGACGCCGCGCGGCCACGCCGCGCTCCTGCTGGTCCTGATCACGGTGCTCGGCACCCTGCTCAGCGGTTGCCTGCACGTCAACGCCGCGCTGAACATCTCCGGCGACGACCTCGTCTCCGGCGAGGTCCTGGTGTCCACCCAAACCGCCGACGGCCAGGTGCCGTTCCGGTTGCAACCGCCGGACGACTTGGCCAACCGGGTGCGGGTCACGCCCTACGACCGGGACGGCCGCGTCGGTTCCCACCTGTCCTTCCACGACCTGACCTTCCAGGAGGTCGAGCAGCTCGGCGCGGCGCTGAGCCCGTCGGACTCCCGGTACCGGCTGCAGTTGTCCCGATCCGGCTCGCTGGTGATCTTCGAGGGTTCGGCGGATCTGACCCCGTTGGCCGACACCGACTCCGGGGTCGAGCTGAAGATCAGCGCGCCGGGCGAGATCACCAACACCAACGGGCAGGAGAGCGCGGGCACGGTCAGCTGGGTGCTGCAGCCCGGCGAGGTCACCGAGCTGTCGGCCACCTACCAGTTCGCCAACGCCACCGGCATGGACTGGATCGGCTGGGCGCTGCTGGTCGGCGGGCTCACCCTCACCGCCGCTCTCCTGGTGGCGGCGCTCGCGCTGCGCGCCCACCTGCGCCACCGCGCTGAGCTGAACGTGTGAGCTGCCGATCGAGCCCCGGAGCACGGAACGTCAGGCGCCCGCTGCGGAACCGAGGAACCGTGCGGCTCGTTCACGGGGCAAGACTGTGCGGAGCGCGCACGACCGGCGATGCCGTGACTACGTTCCGCAGCTGATCCGGTGACTGGGAGCGACCCGGCAGACCCGGGCGCCGCCGCCTGGCGGCATCGCGGAGGATGGAGGTGTGCCTCCATCACATTCGGCCATCGCGCAGGCAACCGGCAAGGACGCCGTCGTGGAATTCGACCTGCCCGGTCAGGTCCAGCAGACGTTGACCCACTACTTGCGGACCCGCCGCGCCGAGGCAACCGACCTCGACCCGGCGTTCGCGGCTGCCGTGGCCGAACTGGCCGAGTTCGTCCTCGGTGGCGGCAAACGGATCCGCCCTACCTTCGCCTGGTGGGGCTGGCGCGCGGCCGGTGGTACCGCCGAGGGCCCGGCGGCGAAGGCGATGCTGCGGGCGGCGAGCGCACTCGAACTGCTGCAGGCGTGCGCGCTGTTGCACGACGACCTGATCGACGAGTCGGACACCCGGCGCGGCAACCCGACCGTGCACCGCAAGTTCGAGCAGATCCACCGGGACGCGGGATTCGCCGGTGAGGGCCGCCAGTTCGGCGCGGCCGCAGCGGTCCTGCTCGGTGACCTGGCGCTGTCCTGGGCCGACGACATGCTGCACAGCGCCGGGATCGCACCGGACGCACTGGCCCGCGCACTGCGCCCGTGGCGCGCGATGCGCACCGAGGTGCTCGCGGGCCAGTACCTCGACGTGCTCGGTCAGTTCCGGGGCGACGAGACACCGCAGGCGGCACTGCGGATCTGCCAGCTCAAGGCTGCCTCCTACACCGTGCAGCGACCGCTGGAGCTCGGCGCCGAGGTCGCCGGGGTCGGTCCGGCCGCGCTGCGCGCGCTCAACCGGTTCGGCTCCGACATCGGCGTGGCCTTCCAGCTGCGCGACGACCTGCTCGGCGTCTTCGGCGATCCGAGCGTGACCGGCAAACCCGCCGGGGACGACCTGCGCGAAGGCAAGCGGACGGTGCTGGTCGCCGAAGCGGTCGCCACGGCCCGCGAACAGGCCGACCAGCCTGCCCTGGACCTGCTGCGCGGCGTGCTCGGCGATCCCGACCTGGACGAAGACCGCGTCGAACAGGCCCGGCTGGTGCTCACCCGGCTCGGTGCGGTCGAGGCCGTGGAGAAGCGGATCACCGAGCTGACCGGATCGGCGATGCTCGCGCTGCACACCGCCGGGCTGGCCGAACCGGCCGCGTCGCGGTTAGCCGAGCTGGCGATCGCGGTCACCGACCGCAGTCGCTGATGCGCACCGTCACCGGCCGCACCGACCACGTGGTGGTCGTCGGCGCGGGACTCGCGGGGCTGGCCGCCGCCCTGCACCTGGCCGGAGCGGGCCGACAGGTGACCGTGGTCGAACGCGCGGCGGTGCCCGGCGGACGAGCCGGGTTGCGCGAGCTCGCCGGGTACCGGATCGACACCGGTCCGACCGTGCTGACCATGCCCGAACTGGTCGACGAAGCGCTGCACGCGGTCGGCGAAAGCCTGGCGCAGCGCCTGGACCTGATCCCGCTGCACCCGGCCTACCAGGCACGATTCGCCGACGGCTCGGTGTTGGACGTGCACACCGACGGCGCGGCGATGGAGCAGGAGGTCCGGCGGTTCGCCGGAGCGGCCGAGGCGGCCGGATACCGGCGGTTGCGGCGCTGGCTGACCGAGGTGTACCGGGCGGAGATGCACCGGTTCATCGACGCGAACTTCGACTCACCGCTGGACCTGGTGTCGCCGGAACTGGCCCGGCTGGTCGCGCTCGGCGGCTTCGGTCGGCTCGGCCCGGCGATCGGCCGGTTCCTGCGCGACGAACGGCTGCGCCGGGTGTTCTCCTTCCAGGCGCTCTACGCAGGCTTGGATCCGCGCCGCGCACTCGCCCTGTACGCGGTCATCTCCTACATGGACACGGTCAACGGCGTGTGGTTCCCGCGCGGTGGCATGCACGCGGTCCCGACGGCGCTCGCCGACGCCGCAGCGGGCGCCGGGGTCACGTTCCGCTACCGCACCGAGGTGACCGGGCTGGAGCGGCGCGCCGACCGGATCACCGCCGTGCGCACCTCGGGCGGCGAGCGCATCGCGGCCGACGCGGTCGTGCTCACGCCCGATCCGCCGGTCGTGCGGGAACTGCTCGGCAACCGGCCGCGGCGCCGATTGCGCTGGTCGCCGTCGGCGGTGGTGCTGCACGCCGGAACCACTCGCCGGTGGTCCAGCGCCCACCACACGATCTCCTTCGGCGCGGCGTGGCACCGCACGTTCACCGAGATCATCCGCGACGGCCAGCTGATGAGCGATCCGTCGCTGCTCATCACCCGGCCGACCGCGACCGACCCGGCGCTGGCGCCCGCCGACCGCGAGCTGCACTACGTGCTCGCACCGTGCCCGAACCTGCGGACCGGGCCGATCGACTGGGACCGGGTCGGCCCGGCCTACCGCGACGAACTGCTGGACACGCTGCAGCGGCGCGGCTTCACCGGCTTCGGTGCCGCGATCGAGGTGCAGCAGCTGGTCACCCCGGCGGACTGGGCGGCCCAGCGGCATGCCGCCGGAACACCGTTCTCGGCCGCGCACACCTTCGCCCAGACCGGCCCGTTCCGGCCGCGGAACCTGGTGCGCGGTCTGACCAATGCGGTGCTCGCCGGTTCCGGCACGACGCCGGGTGTCGGTGTCCCGCCGGTCCTGCTGTCCGGCAAGCTCGCCGCACGGCGCATCACCGGTGGTTGATGCCGCGCACCGGCACCGCCACGCGGAACTAGTCCGGAGCAGCGCTGCGACGGCAGTCCTCAGAAGCCCATTGCCTGGGCCCTTCGCTTCACCTCACGGCCGCGGTCGCCGCGCAGGGCGTCGATCGGCGTGCCGGGCAGCGAGTCGTCCGGGGTGAACAGCCACCGGAGGATCTCGTCCTCGTGGTAACCGGCATCCCGGAGCAGGGTGATCGTGCCCGCCAGGCCCTTCACGACCGCCGTGTCGACGAGGAACGCGGTCGGCACGCCCAGCACGCCGTCCCGGCGCAAGGCGAGCAGGTGGCCATCACGGATTAGTTGGTGCACCCGGGTAACGGGCTGACCGAGCCGCTCAGCGACATCGGGCAGCGGGACGACCTCCACATCGGGAGCGAGCACATCCGGGGCAGCAGGGATCGCACTCACGCTGCACACCTTGCCACATGTGGGACCGCGATGCCGTGCACCGCCCGGGTTATCTTCGACCTACGATCATGATCGTGATGGGTCCCGAGTCCGAGCTGCGGAGGTGTCCCCGATGCCGCCCGCGCCACCTGCCACAATCGGGGTGGCAGATTACCCGGCGGTTGGCAGAAGATGACTCCTGAGACACGCTCCGGACGCGGCGCGAGCCTCGTCGGAGCCATGCTCGAACACCGGTACCGGGTGGATTCGCTGATCGCCCGCGGCGGCATGTCCACGGTGTACCGCGGCTTGGACACCCGGCTGGACCGGCCGGTGGCCATCAAGGTGATGGACGCGCGGTACTCCGGTGACCGGTCGTTCGTGGACCGCTTCGAACGCGAGGCGCGCTCGGCGGCCCGGCTGCACCACCCCGACATCGTCGCCGTCTACGACCAGGGCGTGGACCACGGGCCCGACGCCGATCACGTCTTCCTGGTGATGCAGCTGGTCGAGGGCTGCACGCTGCGTGATCTGATCATGGACCGGCGGGGTCGGCTACCGCTGCCGATGGCGCTGAGCGTGATGGCTCCGGTGCTCTCGGCGCTGGCCGCCGCGCACCAGGCAGGCATGGTGCACCGCGACGTCAAGCCGGAGAACGTGCTGATCGGCACCGACGGTTCGGTCAAGGTCGCCGACTTCGGGCTGGTCCGCGCCGCCGCCGAGGCCGGGACGACCAGCGGCAGCGTCATCCTGGGCACCGTCGCGTACCTGTCGCCGGAGCAGGTGACCACCGGCGCCGCCGACGCCCGCACCGATGTCTACGCGGCCGGAATCGTGCTCTACGAGATGCTCACCGGCAGCCCGCCCTACCTCGGCGACACCGCGCTGTCGGTGGCGTACCGGCACGTCAACGACGATGTGCCAGCGCCGAGCGAGCAAGTCCCGGACATCCCACCGGCCATCGACGACCTGGTGGTGCGCGCGACCCGGCGCGACCCGGCGCAGCGCCCGGACGGCGCCGAAGCCTTCCTCGCCAGGCTGCAGCAGGTGCGCGCCGAACTCGGCATCGCCCCGGTGTCGGTCCCGGTCCCGGCGTCGGAGGAGCGCACCGCGCGGATGGCGCCCGCCGATCCGCCGACCGAGCAGATCCCGGCCGTCCAGGACGCGCCCGCCGGTCCGCAGCGCACCCGCGCGATGCTGCGTCCCGCCACCTACGACGAGCACACGGATGAGATGGCGGCCGTCGACGCACCGCAGCGGGGGGAACGCCGACGCAGCAGGCGGACCGTGACGCTGTGGACGGTCGCGGTCCTGGTGCTGGCCGCGCTGATCGGCGGTTCGGCGTACTGGCTGGGACTGGGCAGCTGGGTCCAGGTCCCCCGGGTCGTCGGCGAGCAGGAGTTGGCCGCGCAGCGGGCACTCGAAGGCGTGGGCCTGACCGGAAACGTCACCAAGGAGAACGACAACACCGTGTCGGAAGGCGTGGTGATCAGCTCCTCGCCTGGGGAAGGTTCCCGGGTACGCAGCGGTGGCACCGTCGATCTGGTGGTCTCGCTGGGCAAGCCCAGGGTTCCGGCGATCCAAGAGGGCATCACGGTGGCCGAGGCGGAAAGCGCGATCCGCAACGCCAAGCTGCAACCCAAGCGCGACGAGTCCGGCGACCAGTACCACACCACCGTGCCCCAGGGCCGGGTCATCGGGGTCAACCCGGCGCCCGGGACCCAGCTGAACATCAGCGCCGAGGTCACCCTGATCGTCAGCAAGGGTCCGCCGCCGGTGCAGGTGCCCAACGTGCGCGGGATGAGTCGCGAGGACGCGTTCACCACGCTGAGCAACGCCGGGTTCGAGCCCTACGAGGCGGGCCGCCAGTTCGACTCCGGCGTCGACGGCGACCACGTGATCAGCACCGATCCGGCCATCGGCAACGAGGTCCTGCTGGTCGGACGGCCGCGCGTCGGCGTGGTGCTGTCGAACGCGATCACGGTGCCCAACCTCGGAGGCCTCCAGGTGGACGAGGCGCAACAGCAGGTCACGGCAATGGGCCTGACGCTGAGCGTCCAGTCGATCTTCCAGCGTCCGAACATGACGATCCTGTCCAACTTGTATCCGCTTTCCGGCAGCCGGGTCGCGCCTGGCACCACCATTTACGCGAGCGCGCTCTGAGCTCGTTGTTCCAGGTGAGCGGGACTCTCGCCCGGTTGTTCCGGTAGAGAGCTCCGCTCACCCGGCTACCAGCGGGTTAACACACGGGTTTCGTCGCGGACCGGCGCGCTACGCCCGGGTGAAAATTGCGCGATTCCCAATGTGATCCTGATCTCTTGTCGGCGCTGTAACGTTGCCAAGAAGCGGGGGTCTACCAGCGGCTACTTGGCCGCCGATGATCACCGAAAAGTGGGGCTCCCGACCGCGACACGGCCGATCTCGCCTGGTCACAGCGGGATCGACAGACGGTTGTGGAACTATTGGCAGCACAATGCCCCCGAGTGTTTCGATCGAGTCGGCTCCCGACTGGTCCGAACGGACCAACGAGACCACAGCCGACCTGTCCGGTCTGGGCGGACGTCGGCCGCGTCGTCCGCTTCCTTTGCGCACCATCGCACTCGGCGCGATCGGATCCACGTTGCTGCTGTTCGGCTCCTTCGGCGCTGGCGGAACACTCGTCCACGACCCGATCCTGGGCACCGGACCGCTGTCGGCGCTGCGCTACGGGCACGGCCGCGACGTGGCCATCGCGGTCGTCTACCTCGGGTTCGCGCTGCTGGTGTGGGCGTGGGTGCGGCTCGGCCGCGGCGTGATCGCGCAGCTGGTCACCTCGCGCGGGGTGCTCTGGGCGACCGCCGCCTGGCTCGGCCCGATACTCGTCGCGCCGCCGCTGTTCACCCGCGACGTCTACAGCTACCTCGGTCAGGGCCTGCTGGCGCTGGGTGGTCTCGACCCCTACGGCGTCGGCCCGTCCACGCTCACCGGCCCCATCCCGGAGAACGTGCACCCGACCTGGCAAACCACACCGGCGCCCTACGGTCCGCTGTTCATCGGCGTGGCCAAGGGCGTGATCCTGCTGGCCGGTCACGACGTGATCGCGAGCGTCATCGTGATGCGGTTGGTGCTGCTGGGCGGCCTGGTGATGCTGATCTGCGCGCTGCCCGGCCTGGTCCGCCACCTCGGCGGACGGCTGACCGTCGCGCTGTGGCTGGTCGCGGCCAGCCCGATGACCGTGGTGCACCTGGTCGGCGGTCCGCACAACGACATGCTCATGATCGGGCTGCTGGCGGTCGGCACGTTGCTGATGCTGGACGGCAAGCACGTCGGCGGGATCGCGCTGGTGTCGGCGGCGATGGCCATCAAGGCGACCGCCGGGTTGGCCCTGCCGTTCCTGGTGTGGTTGTGGGCGTCCCGGCTGCCGGGCCCGCTGTGGCAGCGGTTCTGCCGCGCCGTGTTCCCGGCGCTCGGGGTGTTCGTGGTGGTCTTCGGCGCCTGCACGGCGCTGGCCAAGGTCGGTTTCGGTTGGCTTTCCGCCCTGTCGGCACCCGGCATGATCGTCAACTACCTGTCCGCGCCGACCGCCGTCGGGCAGGCGCTGTACAGCCTGGTTTCGCTGTTCGGCGAGACCAACAGCTGGCCGTTCGTGGGCACCACCCGCACGCTCGGCTCCCTGCTGCTGGTCGTGATCCTCGCCTGGAACTGGTGGCAGGCGCGGGTCGGCGGCACCGAGGCGGTGCGCCGGGCCGCGATCGTGCTGTGCTGCGGCGCGCTGCTGTCGCCCGTCGTCCTGCCGTGGTACCTGACCTGGGGCCTTGCCCTCGGCTGCGCCTTCGCCTGGACGCCCCGCGCGCTGTCCTACGTGGTCGGCGCCTCGATCGCGCTGGTGTTGGCCTACTACCCCGACGGCGAGCAGGCGATGTACAACTGGCCGTTCGTCGCGGTCGGCATCGGCGCTGCCGTGCTCGGCTCGCTGTCCCTGGTCCGCTTCGACCCGCTGGGCCTGAGCAGCACCTTCGGTGGCCTGTCGCGCACCGTCCCGACCGGCCGCGAACCGCAGCGTTCCTGACCAGGACAGCAAAAGGGCCCGGAACCGCGTCCGGGCCCTGCTGCCGCCGTTCGGTCAGCCGCGGAGCATCTCCGCGACCAGGAACGCCAGCTCCAGCGACTGCTGGGTGTTCAGGCGCGGGTCGCAGGCGGTCTCGTAGCGGCCCGCGAGGTCGGTGTCGGAGATCTCCTGGGCGCCACCGAGGCACTCCGTGACGTCCTCGCCGGTCAGCTCGATGTGAATGCCGCCGGGGTGGGTGCCGAGCCGGTTGTGCACCTCGAAGAAGCCCTGCACCTCGTCCACCACCCGGTCGAAGTGCCGGGTCTTGTAGCCGGTGCTGGATTCGTGGGTGTTGCCGTGCATGGGGTCGCACTGCCAGATCACCTGGTGCCCGGAGGCGGTGACCTTCTCCACGATCGGCGGCAGCACGTCGCGCACCTTGCCGTTGCCCATCCGGCTGACCAGGGTGAGCCGACCGGGCTCGTTGTTCGGGTCCAGCCGCTCCACGTACTCGACGGCCTGCTCGGGGGTGGTGCCCGGCCCGATCTTGAGGCCGATCGGGTTGGAGATCAGCTCGGCGAACGCGATGTGCGCGCCGTCGAGCTGGCGAGTCCGCTCCCCCACCCACAGGAAGTGCCCGGACAGGTCGTACAGCCGCGGCTTCTCGCGGGTGTTGTCCAGTCGCAGCATGGCGCGCTCGTAGTCCAGCACCAACGCCTCGTGGCTGGCGTAGAACTGCACCGAGTGCAGGCTGGAGTCATCCACCCCGCAGGCCGACATGAACCGCAGGCCGCGGTCGATCTCGGCGGCGACCGACTCGTAGCGCTCGCCAGCTGGCGAGTTGAGCACGAAGTCCTTGTTCCAGTCGTGCACCTTGGTCAGCGCCGCCATCCCGGCACTGGTCAGCGCGCGGGAGAGGTTCATCGCGGCGCTGGCGTTGGCGTAGGCGCGGATCAGCCGCGACGGGTCGTGGCGGCGCGCGTCCTCCGCGGCGACCAGCGAGTTGATCATGTCGCCGCGGTAGGACGGCAACCCCAGCGCGTCGTTGTCGCTGGACCGGGGCTTGGCGTACTGACCGGCGATCCGGCCGACCTTGACCACCGGCATGCTCGCGCCGTAGGTGAGCACGACCGCCATCTGCAGCAGGGTCCGGATGTTGCCGCGGATGTGCGGCTCGGTGTTGTCCGCAAAGGTCTCCGCGCAGTCACCGCCCTGCAGCAGAAAGGCCTGGCCCCGGGCGACCTCAGCGAGGTGCTGGCGCAACTGGTCCACCTCGGAGGGAACGGTCACCGGCGGAACGCTCTCCAGCACCTTCCGGACGTTCTTGGCCTGGTCCGGGTCCGGCCACTGCGGCTGTTGCATGGCGGGCCGGGACAGCGCGTCGTCCAAGCGGGCGCGCATTTCCGGCGGTAGCGGCGGCAACTCGGGCAGCTCGTCTACGGGCACGTCGACGGTCCAATTCACCCGTCCAGAATAAGCGCTGTCCGCCACTCGTTTTACTTCGGGCGAGCCGTCCGCGTCGCGGATGCCCAGCGGACGTCGATTCAGTAGGCGCCGCCGAGTTTGCGGTGGTCCCAGCTGATCGTCCGGGTCGGGGTGAAGCGCAGCCCGACGCGTTTGGCCGCCCTCGCCCGCAGCCCAGCGCGGGCCTGTTCGTCCGACACCAGCCCGTTGGGTGACAGCGAACCGTAGCGCTGGGCCAGGCTCAGGCCGATGCGCTCGACGTCTGCCGGGGATTCCAGGACCTGGACGTCGCACTCCAGCGAGACGCCGCGCAGTTCGCCGTATTCCGCGCCGGTCTCCAGCAGCAGCGTGGCCCGCGGGTCGCGGCGCAGGTTCAGCGTCTTCTGCGACCTGCCGTAGGACCACACCTCGATCACCGGGCCGTCGGGTACGAACCACATCGGCACCAGGTGCGGTCGCCCATCGGATTTCACCGTGGCCAGCACCACGATCCGGCGCTGGTCGATGAACTCGACTATCTCCTCGTCGGACATGGTGATCTGGCCGCGCCGCGACATGTCTGCTCCGGTTTCCGTGCGGTTGCTCGCTCCCGCCGATCTTCAGCCGCGAGCCGCCGACTCGTCAACGGGCAGCGCTGGCCGCCTCGCGCTCCCAGGCGTCCGCCACCGCGTCGGCGTCGTAACCCACCGGCTCCCAGCGCTTGGCCAGCAACGCCACCAGCCCCAGCAGCGGGGCGAGCGCGATCACCCAGAACACGCCGCTGCCCAGGGCCGAGCTGAGCACCGGGAAGAAGAACAGCGCCAGCGTCGAACCGACCCGCAGGGTGCCCTGGTTGAAGCCGATCCCGGTGCCGCGCATCGTCGTCGGGTAGCTCAGCGAGGCGAAGCTCATGAAGTGCGCGCCCGGCCCGCAGGCCTGCGCGAACATGAACGCGCCCAGCGCGAAGATCGCGAACAGCACGTACGCGGTGGCCGACGGCTTGCCGATCAGCGCCAACACCACCAGCGACGCGAGCTGCACCGCGAAGCCGAGGAAGGTCATCGTCCAGCCACCGACCTTGTTGGCCAGCCGGATGCCGAGCAGACCACCGGTGACGGCGAAGACCAGGTTGAGCACCAGCGAAGCCGTGATCGTGTTCAGCGCGCCCTGGGAGAGGATGCTCGCGATGATGATCGGCAGCCCGTAGGCGACCGCGTTGTAGCCGAAGGTCTGGGCGAGACCGATGATCAGCGCCTGCGCGGTCCGAGCCCGGTAGCGGCGGTGGAACAGCTGCGCGAACTCCCGCAGGCCGCGGCGCTGCGACTGCGGCTTCGCGAGCTCCGCGTCAGCAGCGACGACCGCGTTGACCCCGTAGGACTTGCGCAGGATCTTCGCGGCCCGCGCCAGATCGCCCTGGTTGGCCGCCCAGGACGGCGACTCGTTCATGTACTTGTTGCGCACCAGCAGGATCACCAGTGCGGGCAGCGCGCCGAAACCGACGGTGAACCGCCACAGCAGGCCGTGCTGCTCGTCGGGCAACGCGAAGTAGAGCAGCATGATCACCAGGTAGCAGCCGCTGGTCGCGACGTACCAGGCGGGCGACCACGCCGCGGTTCGCGAACCCTTGCTGCCCTTGCCCTTCAGCCGGGAGAACTCGGCCAGGAACGCCATGGCGACCGGGATGTCCATGCCGACCCCGATGCCCATCAGGAACCGGCACAGGATCAGGATCTCCATGTTCGGCGCCAGCGCGCAGCCGATCGCGGAGAGCACGAAGAACAGCATGTCCGCCATGAACACCCGGTAGCGACCCAGCCGGTCGACCAGCAGGCCGCCGAACCAAGCGCCGAAGATCGCGCCGACGCTGATCGACGCGGTGACCGCACCGGCCTCGGCGGGCGAGAGGCCGAACTGCTGCTTGATGTCGGTGATGCCGTAGGCCAGCGAGGTGAGGTCGTAGGCGTCCAGGAAGATCCCGCCGAGCGCCAGCAGCACGATCATCTTCGCGTGGCTGCCCCGTGCCGCACCCGAGTTGACCAGTTCGGTGACGTCCCGAGCCGAGCGGATGAGCACTGGCTCACGCTCGGCGACCGGCTGCGTGGACACGGTGGTTCCCTCCGAGTTCGTTCGATCACTGCTCGCGGGACCGCACCGCAAGCCACTGAAGTCGCGAGGAATTAGCCTAACCGGCCCAAAACCACCGTCCACATGATGGAACGCGCCTGGTCAGGTGATGAGTGAAGGGCACCTTTGTCCGGGTAAGCCGGTCAAAGGTGCCCTTCACTCGAATAATTTCCCCTGGGGGTCAGCCGAAGAGGACTTCGGCTTCGGCGAGGCGTTCCGGGGGCACCGTCTTGAGGGTTGCGGTTGCGTCGCTCAGCGGGACGCGGACGATGTCGGTGCCGCGCAGCGCGACCATCTTGCCGAAGTCGCCTTCGGTGATCGCGTCGATGGCGTGCAGGCCGAAGCGGGTGGCCAGCACCCGGTCGTAGGCCGTCGGCGTACCGCCGCGCTGCACGTGGCCGAGCACCACGGCACGCGATTCCTTGCCGGTGCGCCCGGCGATCTCGTCGGCCAGCCAGGTGCCCACGCCGCCCAGCCGGACGTGCCCGAAGGCGTCCTTCTCACCGGTCAGCAGCAGCTCCTTGCCACCTTCCGGGACCGCACCCTCGGCGACCACGATGATCGGCGCGTACTGCCGTTCGAAGCGCTGCTGCACCCAGTCGCAGACCCGCTCCACGCTGAACGGCTGCTCCGGCACGAGGATGACGTTGGCGCCACCGGCCAACCCGGAGTGCAGTGCGATCCACCCGGCGTGCCGCCCCATCACCTCGACCACCAGCGCCCGGTGGTGCGACTCCGCAGTGGTGCGCAACCGGTCGATGGCCTCGGTGGCGATGTGCACCGCGGTGTCGAAACCGAAGGTGTAGTCGGTGGCGTCCAGGTCGTTGTCGATCGTCTTGGGCACCCCGACCACCGGCACGCCGTCGTGGGTCAGCTGCTCGGCGACCCCCAGGGTGTCCTCGCCGCCGATCGCGATCAGCGCATCGATCCGGTGCTCGTCGAGCGTGGCCCGGAGCTTCGCGACCCCGTCGTCGACCTTGTACGGGTTGGTGCGCGACGAGCCCAGGATGGTGCCGCCCCGGTTGAGGATCTCCTCGACCGCGTCGAGGGTCAGCGGCATGGTCAAGCCTTCCACCGGCCCCAACCACCCGCTGCGGAATCCCAGGATTTCGTGCTGGTGCACCGAAATCCCCTTGCGGGTCACCGCGCGGAGCACCGCGTTGAGTCCGGGGCAGTCGCCGCCCCCGGTGAGCACTCCGACACGCATTCCAGCAGGCATTGCCTTTGCCGCCTCCTAAATCGAACCCGTCGAGAGGTGATCCACGTCTCCCCTGCACAAGCGTGGCACGAACTGGATCGGTGCAGCAAGTGCCCCGGTAGTCGGCGTGGCCAGCCGTCGAACACCAATCGCCTCGGCCTAGAGCTCGCGCGGTTTGGGCGTAGCGGGGCTGGTCGTCAGGCAAGCGGCGTCAGCCGCTTCCCACCACCCTCGCAACTCGCACCGCCGCAAGTTCTCAGTGCCTGTCTTTGAAGTGGTCGTGTCGGGCCTTGCACCTCGGGTGAGGTGGGCGATTTCGCGCGAAATCGCCCTCTCCCACGCGGGGCGGGTGGCGATTTCGCGCGAAATCGCCAGGTCTGCCACCCGCACCGCCACGCAAACCAACCCCCGCACACTCTCCTATTCGGGGTAGCCGCGTTTGCGGCGGGTCTCTTCGATCACCTTCCAGCGTTCCAGGTTGTGCTTGGCGTCGGCGAGTGCGTCGTGCGCGTTCTCCGGCGCCGACGGCAGTTTCGGCTTTCCGACGTCTTCCCAGCGCTGCCGCAGGTCACGGGTGAACTTCGGGATCCGCGACGGCAGCATCGGCATCGCGCCCCACAGCTGGGCCAGCGCCACGTGGTCGTAGGCGGCGTACCAGGCCCACAGCTCGATGTTCCCACGGCGCGCGGTCAGGAAGGCGTAAAGGTCTTCGCGGATCCGGGCGCGGGAACGCCAGCACGGGTCCGCGGGCGGCGGCAACTGCGGCAGCACGTGCTGCCGCACCCAGGCACCGGCCCGAGCAGCGTCGAACTCGGTGGAAACCGCGTAGAACTCGCGGCCGGACTCGTCGACCATCCCGATCGACACCAGTTCGATGGTGCGTCCGTCCTCGATGAACTCGCAGTCGTAGAAATACCGCACCGAGCAAGGGTAGGTGGCCGCCGAACCAGCAGCCGGTGCGGGCTGTCAGCCGGCCTTGGAACGGGGCAGCCGACCCTCGCCGGGCCGCTGCGACGGGCTGGTCCAACCCGCCACCTGCTTGCCCTGCGCGGCCAAGTCGTCCTTGATCTTGGCGGCGTAGACGTCGACGTACTCCTGGCCGGAGAGCTCCATCAGGGCGTACATGATCTCGTCGGTGATGGACCGCTCCACGAACCGGTCACCGGCCATGCCCTCGTAGCGGGAGAAGTCCAGCGGCGGCCCGACCTTCACCAGCACCCGGTGCGGGTACCACATCTTCGAACCGATGGGATTGACCTTGTCGGTGCCGAACATCGCGATCGGGATCACCGGCGCCCGCGACTCCAGCGCCATCCGCGCCACCCCGGTCTTGCCCTTGTACAGCCGACCGTCCGGCGACCGGGTGCCCTCCGGGTAGACGCCCAGCAGCTTTCCCTCGCTGAGCAACCGGATCCCGGTGTCCAGTGCGGCCTGCGCGGCGGCGCCGCTGGAGCGGTCGATCGGCACCTGGCCGACACCGGAGAAGAAGTACTTCTTGAACCGGCCCTTGATGCCCTTGCCGGTGAAGTACTCGCGTTTGGCCAGGAAGGTCACCCGGCGCGGCATCATCAGCGGCATGAAGAACGAGTCGGCGACGGCCAGGTGGTTGCTGACCAGGATCGCGCCACCGGTGGTCGGCACGTGCTCGACGCCTTCGACCTTCGGGCGGCAGAACAACTTCATCACGGGCCCGAGCAAGAGGTGCTTCATCACCCAGTACAACACCGCGCCGCCGCCTCCTTGCCCCGCCGAGTTCCCTGCTCAGCCTACGGAGGCCGGACAACCCGCACAATGCGACCTTCGACAGGGGTTCGCAGTATCGCGCATCGGCGATTACCCCGCCCCAATCGTCGGCCGCGCATGCGACCATGAAGCGGTACTGGCACGCCGACGGTGTTGGGAGGCTGCGGTGCCCGTGCTCTCCGGCGCCGAACCGTTCGCGCACGACGGATCGGAGGACATCGGTGTGCTGCTCTGCCACGGTTTCACCAGTACCCCGCAGAGCATGCGGGCCTGGGGTGAGCATCTCGCGGCGGAGGGCTGCACGGTCCGCTGCCCGCGACTGCCCGGCCACGGCACCCGCTGGCAGGACCTGAACCAGACCGCGTGGCGCGACTGGTACGACACCGTGGACGCCGAGTTCGACGAGCTGCGCGGCCGGTGCCGGTCGGTGTTCGTCTTCGGGCAGTCGATGGGTGGCACGCTCGCCCTGCGGCTGGCCCAGCAGCACCCGGACATCGCGGGGATCGTGCTGGTCAACCCGTCGGTGACAACGCTGCGCAGGGCCGCCCGCCTGCTCCCGGTGCTGTGCCGGGTGGTCCCGGCGGCGAGCGGGATCACCGGCGACATCGCCAAGCCCGACGGCTTCGAGCTCGCCTACGACCGGTTGCCGCTGCGGGCGATGGCCAGCCTGCAACAGTTGTGGCGCGTTGTGCGCGGCGAGCTGGGCCAGGTGCGCCAACCGCTGCTGCTGTTCCGGTCGAACACCGACCACGTCGTCGAGCCGGTCAACTCCGCGATCGTGCTGGACGAGGTCCGCAGCTCCGATCTCACCGAGGTCGTGCTGACCGACAGCTTCCACGTCGCGACCTTGGACCATGACGCCCCGACGGTGTTCAGCGGTAGCGTCGAGTTCTTGCAACGGATCCACCGCGAACGGGCCGAGGAAGTCGTATGAACACGCGCCGCGACAACGCCGACGGGCCGGAGGACATCGACGCCGCATTCGCCGAGATAGTCGCCGACCTGGAACGCGACTCGACGTTCGCGCGCTGGCCCGAGGACACCGCCGACCGGGCCGACGACACCGCCGAGGACGTGGTCGAACCGCAGACGCGGGACGAGCCCGACTCGGGGCCGCGGGACTGGTCGGCGGCGCCCGACGAGGAAGAAGAGCACTTCGTCCCGCCGGAACCGCCGCCGCTGCCCACGCCGCGGCTGCCCACGCTCATCGGGATCGCGGTGATCGTGGTGGGCGTGGTGCTGCTGTTGGTGCCGGGCCTGGCGGGGATGTCCAGCACCATCACGCTGCCACTGGGGCTGGTGCTGATCAGCGCGGGCATCGGCTGGCTCCTGCTGCGCCTGCGGCAGGGACCGCCGAACTCCGACGACGACGGCGCCCAAATCTGAGCCTTTCGCGCGAAATCGCCCGCGCACAGCCCGGAGTGAGAACGGCAGGTGCCGACCCGCGGTCACGGGTCAGGTCAGGTCAGGTGCGGGGCATCGGTGATGATGCGTTCGCGGGCCAGCGCCGCCGCTCCGACCATGGCCGCCGGATCGCCGTAGTGCGCGACGCCGACCCGTGCCAGCGGGCGGTGCCCGGCTCCAGTGACGGCCGCTGCGTAGTGCTCGCGGGCTTCGTCGAGGAACAGCGGCGCCGAATCGGAAACCCCACCGGAGATCACCACGACCTCCGGATCGTAGACGTCCGCGACCAGCGCCAGGCCCTCGCCGAGCCAGCGGGCCAGTTCGGCCATCGCCCGGCGGGCGACCGGATCGCCCGCCTCGGCGGCCCGCGACACCGCGACGCCGGTCAGTCCGATCGCGGGCAGCATGCTCGGCTCCCCCGTCACCCGCCGGATCTCCGCCGCCGTGGCGGCCAGCGCCGTGCCGCTGCAGTACCGCTCCCAGCAACCGCTCTTGCCGCAGGAGCACGGGCGACCGTCCGGGACCACGCGCAGATGTCCCAGCTCCGGCGCCACGCCGTAGGCACCGCGGAAGACCTCACCATCGATCACCAGGGCGCCGCCGATACCCGTGCCGATGGCCACCAGTGCGGCGACCCGAGCCCCGGCGGCGGCACCGAAGCGCTGCTCGGCGACGGCGGCGGCGTTGGCGTCGTGCTCCAGGACCACCGGCAGGCCGAGCCGATCGGCGAGTTCGTCGGCGACCGCGACGTGCCGCCACGCCAGGTGCGGCGCGAAGCGCACCACCCGGCGGTCCTCGCTGACGAACCCGGCGACCGCCAGCCCGACCCCGGCCACCGGGTAGTGGTCGGACAGCGCGCGGACCGTGGTGGCGATCGCCGCGTTCAGCTCGGCGCTGGTGGCGGGCGTCGGAACGCGGCGGGTTTCCAGGATCTCGCCGTGCGGATCCACCACGCTCGCCCGCACGCTGGTGCCGCCGACGTCCACTCCGACGGTCAGCAACGCGGCACGGCCCCGGTCTTTTCCTCGGACAGCACTCGGCCGTCCACCCGCTGCACCCGGATCCGCTGCACCTTCGGCGCCGCAGGCTCCTCGGGACTGTCCTCTTCGGACTCCGCTGGACGCTGGTCGGCCAGCACCTGTCGCAGCGCCTGCACGATCCCCACCAGCTGGTCGTTGAGCTCGGGGCGTTGCCCGCGCAGCAGCGCCACCACCGCGCACAGTGGACACCAGCCGCAGCCGGTCCCGCTGTCGGCTTCGGCGGTCGCACCGCAGCCGCGCAGGTATTCCTCGGCCTTGCCGGCCAGCGCGTCGAGCAACAGGCGGAGCTCGTCGAGGAGCTGGTCGTGCCGGGATTCGTCGCGCATCTCGTTCACCCGTCTCACCGCATCCACTGGTCGGGGTCGGGCCGGAACCGCACGGTCAGCCCATCGTCACCGGCGACTGCCGACGTCACGATGCACCGCCGCAGCACCGCGGGCAGCGCGACCAACCGCCGACGGCCGTCGACGGTGATCGCCAGTTCGTCGCCGATCCGGGCCAGATCCAGGTCCGCGGCCGGGTGCAGCGGCAACGCGATCCGCAGCGCGTACTCCGAATCCAGCGTTCGCCCGCCGCCGCTGACCTGCATGATCGGCATGGTCGGCCGGTTCTCCAGCGGATCGGCGTCGGCGTAGAGCTCGTCGCCGAGGGCCAGCAGCGCATCCGAGCCCACCGGCTCGGCGGCCCGGTGCTCGACGGTGCGCACCGGGAGTTCCGTCGAGGCCCGCAGCGCGTCGAGGACCTTCGCCTGCTCGTAGCGGCGAGTGCGCAACCAACCGGCCGCAATGCCACGCGCCGAGCCCGGATTCGGCATCACGCGGTTGGCGATCAAACCGTCCACCCGGATCTGCTGCAGCGCCAAGGCGGTCAGCGTCCGGCGGGTCTCGGCCGCCACCACGGACTCCGGGGTGAGCACTAGCCGCACGCCGGTCCCGGCATCGGTGAGCATGTCCTTGAGCGCGGCGAGCTGTTCCGCGAGCCGCCCCAGACCGTCGGCCACCGAATCCCAGCGCTCGACGTGTTCGCTGCCCGCGATACCGGCCAGCAGTCCGCGCACGGCCCGGCGGTGCGCCGGGAACAGCCGCTCCAGGTATCCGGACAGCGACTCGGGCAGCGCCAACAGTCGCAGCGTCTCGGCGGTCGGGCCGCAGTCGACGATCACGGTGTCCCACAGCCCGCTCGCGGCGAGCCGGTGCACCTCGGTGAGCGCGAGCAGATCCTCCACACCGGGCAGCACGGTCAGCTCTTCCGCATCGACCTCGCCGACCCCGGCGCCTTGCAGCATGGTCCGCAGGTGTTCGCGCAGTTCCCGCCAGGTGTCGTCGACCAGCGCGCGGGTCTGCACCTCGGCGGCGTGCAGCACCGCGCGCGAGGCGTCCAGCCGAACTTCCCGCGGCTGCGCGGTGAGGTCGACGCCGAGCGCATCGGCCAGCGAGTGCGCGGGATCGGTGGAGACCACGAGCACCTTGCCGCCGTCTCCGGCGACGCGGGCGGCGGTGGCGGCGGCGAGGGTGGTCTTGCCCACGCCACCTTTTCCGGTGAACAGCAGGATTCGCAACGGCTCGTCTCGGTGGGTCTGGGGCGGATGCGCTCTGGTCGGCGTCGTACTAGTCGTCGGCGTCCTCGACGCGGCGCTTTAGCTCCTTCAGCGCCGTGTCCATGATCATCTTCTCGGCTTTGCGCTTGAACAGGCCGATCATCGGGATCGCCAGGTCCACGGCAAGGGTGTAGGTCACCTCGGTGCGATCATCGGCCAGCGGAGTGAGCCGGTAGCTGCCGCGCTGCGCCTTCTGCACCTGTCCCTCGGTGAGGTTCCAACTCACCGACAGCCCGTCGGGCGCCCAGTCGTAGACGTTGACGTAGGTGTCCTTGACCACCCCGGCGTCCAGGATGAAGCGCACCTGCTCCGCATTGCCGCCCGAGGTGCGCGAGAGCACCTCGATCTCCTTCACCGCTTCCGCCCACTCCGGGTAGGCGGCGAAATCCGCGATGACTGCCATGATCCGCGCAGCGGGGGCCTCGATCACGATGGACTGGGTGGACTGATCGACCATGCGCCGCAGGTTACCGGGTGCGGGTGGCGGTAGCGGCGAAGAGGAGCCCGGTTTTTCCTCACTTCACCACTGGATCGCATACGGTCGGCCGGTGCGCTTGAAGTGCCCGACGTTGACGCACTCGGTGCGCCCGATGCGCATCCGCTGCGCCAGTGGCTGGTGCACGTGCCCGAACAGCGACCAGCGCGGCTGATCAGCCTCGATCCGCTCGACCAGCGCGGGCGAGCCGTGCTCCGCCCGACGCGCTACGACGTCGTAGGTCAACTCCGGCACGGCAGGCGGCAGGTGGGTGCACAGCACGTCCACTTTGGGCAGTGCGGCCACCGCCGCGTTGTACTCGTCCTCGGGTCGCAGGTACGGCACCCAGGCGGCATGCCGTCGCAGCGTCACGCCCGGCGGCAGCAGCGTGCCGCCGACGAAACCGAAGGTCAGGCCGCCGATTTCGACGCTGTCGCCGTCCAGGACGTGGATTCCCGCGCCGACGAACTCCGGCCACAGGCGCGGCGCGTCGACGTTGCCGGGGGTGGCGTAGGTCGGTGCGGTCATCGCGGCGAACAGTTCGGCGTACTGCTCGCGGACCGCGTTCTCCACCACCTCCGCCGGGTCGGTCAACCCGGCCCACAGCGAGCGCACGTAGGCGCCGAACTCCGGTCCGCGGCGGCTGCGGCGCAGTTCGGCGAACCGCGCCACCTTCTCCGGGCCGAACACCCGGCCCAGGATTCCCTTGCCGTGGTCGTGGTAGTCGACGAAGTCGATCAGGTCGCCCAGCACCACGAGCGCGTCGGCGCCGTCGCCCGCGCGCTTGAGGGCCTCGACGTTGCCATGGACGTCCGAGACGACGTGGACACGCAACTCAGGCTCCCATCCGCCGACAACTCCTACCTCGAACCTAATCCGTTCCGGTGTCGCAGCGCACCGCCCGTCGTGCGCTGATCTGTGCCGATCGGCTGCGAGGCGGTACAAGCCCCCGACCGGCGGCGCGACGTCGATCGCGAGTACCACTACGCTGTGTTGACTGCTGCGGCCCGATAACGAGGACTACCGCTCAGTAACTATCGACGTTAGGTTGTGCCCCACTAACTGGCGTGTTTTCGGAGGTTTCGACGTGCGAGAGTTCAGCGCACCCGCCACGACGACTGTGGCCGAGGACGAGAACCTCACCGACATGGTGTGGGCCAACGCGGAGCGCTTCGGGAGCACGGTGAGCTTTCGGCGCCGGGTGGACGGCACCTGGGTCGACGTCACCGCGGCCGACTTCGCCGCGCAGGTGCTGGCCGTGGCCAAGGGCCTGATCGCCGTCGGTGTGCAGACCGGCGACCGGGTCGCCCTGATGTCGCGGACCCGGTACGAGTGGAGCCTGCTGGACTTCGCCATCTGGGCGGTCGGCGGCATCACGGTGCCGATCTACGAGACCTCTTCGGCCGACCAGGCGGAGTGGATCCTCACCGACTCCGCGGCCAAGGCCGTGATCGTGGAGACCGAGGCGCACCGCGCCGAGGTGGACAAGGTCGTCGACCGGCTCTCCGAGATCTCGCACATCTGGCAGATCGAAGGCCCCACCGACGGCGGAGCCGCCGGTGTGGTGGACGAGCTGACCGCGCTCGGCGCGGAGGTCGACGACCGCGACGTGCACCTGCGGCGTCGCGCGGTGCGCGCCGAGGACACCGCCACGCTGATCTACACCTCGGGCACCACCGGCAGCCCCAAGGGCTGCGTGCTCAGCCACCGCAACGTGCTCGCCGAGGTGCGCGCGGACATCCAGGCGTTCCCGGAACTGATCCGGCCGGGCAACTCGATGCTGATGTTCCTGCCGATGGCGCACGTGCTGGCCCGCGCCATCACGGTGATGAGCGTGTACGCGCGCGTCACCCTCGGTCACACCAGCGATGTGAAGGAGCTCGTCAACGACCTCGGTTCGTTCCGGCCGACGTTCGTGCTGGCGGTGCCCCGGGTGTTCGAGAAGGTCTACAACACCGCGAAGCAGAAGGCCCACAGCACCGGCAAGGGCCGGATCTTCGACCTCGCCGAGGACATCGCGGTGGAGTTCAGCCGAGCCCACGACGCGGGCGGCGCGGGCCTGTCGCTGAAGCTCAAGCACATGGTGTTCGACAAGCTCGTCTACGGCAAGCTCCGGGCGGCGCTCGGCGGCCGCTGCATCGCGGCGGTTTCCGGCGGCGCGCCGCTGGGCGAGCGGCTCGCGCACTTCTTCCGCGGCGTCGGGGTGCCGGTGCTGGAGGGTTACGGGCTCACCGAGACGACCGCGGCGTGCGCGGTGAACGTGGAGGACGCGTTCAAGGTCGGCACCGTCGGCAAGCCGATCGCGGGCACCTCGGTGCGCATCGCCGACGACGGCGAGGTGCTGATCAAGGGCGACGTGGTGTTCCAGCAGTACTGGAACAACCCGACCGCCACCAAGGAGTCCATCGTGGACGGCTGGTTCCACACCGGCGACCTCGGCTCGCTGGACGACGAGGGATTCCTGCGGATCACCGGCCGCAAGAAGGAGATCATCGTCACCGCGGGCGGCAAGAACGTCGCCCCGGCGGTGTTGGAGGACGCCCTGCGGGCGCATCCGCTGATCAGCCAGTGCATGGTGGTCGGCGACCAGAAGCCGTTCATCGGCGCGCTGGTCACCCTGGACCCGGAGTTCCTGCCGTCCTGGCTGGCGAACAACTCCCGCCCGGAGAACACCCCGGCCGCCGAGTTGACCGACGACCCGGACCTGCGGGCCGAGGTGCAGAAGGCGGTCGACGAGGCCAACAAGGCGGTGTCCCGGGCCGAGCAGATCAAGCAGTTCCGCATCCTGCCGGAGGACTTCACGGAAGCCACCGGCGAGATGACGCCGAGCCTGAAGCTCAAGCGCAACAAGGTAGCCGAAAACCACGCAGCCGAAATCGAAGCCATCTACTCCTGATCCGCCTTCGAACTCATCTCGCTTTGCGGTGCAGGTAGCGGAACCTCAGACGCCGTCTCGCTCCGGGATCCCCGACATCATGTATGCCAATACACCACGTCGAGGCTGTCCTCCCGAGACGACGTCTGAGAACCCGCGGCGGTGCAAGCGCCGTACGTGGGCTAAGCGGCTGCGCCGCTTCAAAAAACAAGACCACCCAGGCCGCTCGCTCCGTACGGCGGCGCGGGGATCTCGTTCGGGTGACAGGTGAAGGGCACCTTTCGCCAACTTACTTGGTGAAAGGTGCCCTTCACCTCGACCTGATCGTGGTTCAGGTGAGGGTGCGGGGTAGTTGGGTTCCCCAGGCGGCGATCAGTTGTTGGGTGGTTTGGCCGGTTACCTCGCGGACGGCGCGGTCCGCGGCGGTTTGGTCGTTGGTCGCCGCGACGCGGCGGTAGAGCTCCACCACGCGAGGCTCGCCGAGGCGTTCGGCGAGGTAGTGGATCACTGACCAGGATTGCTGGTAGGCGAGGTCCAGGCGGCGGCCCGCTTGGTGGAACTCGCCGTCTTCGGGCAGTTTCGCGGGCGGACCGGCTTCCCGGACGTGGCGGACCAGGTCCGGTGCGATGTCCTTCGGCGCCACGCCGCTGTTGCGGTAGCCGACGTAGTCGGCGAAGCCTTCCAGCATCCACATCGGCGCACCGTCCACTGTGTCCGCGCGCGCCGCGATGTGCGTGATCTCGTGCCGCAGCACCACGCGCAGCGCGATGTCGGAGAGCTGGTTCGCGGTCTTCGGGTTGAGCACCACGCGGGGACCTTCCACCCGACGTGTCGCGGTGTTCACCCGATCGGCCACCGCGACCGCCGCGATGCCGTCCACCGCGAACTGCGGCCCCACCAGCGACCGCAGCTCCTCCTGGGACTCCGGGAGCAGCACACCGACCTGCTGCGACCAGCCTGGGCCCCACACCTCCGTCACGTCGGCCACCGCGGCATCCAGCTGCCGGGAGACGCGCTCGACCGATTCCCGCTGATGGCCGATGATCAAACCGTTGGCGGTGCGCTCCACCTGGCAGGGCCCGAAATTCCACGGTCCGCGCCAGGTCGTGCGTTCGGCGGTCTCGTCGTCGGTGAGGTACCAGGAACCGCCGCGGCGGGCGAACACGTACCCGAGCGGGCGTTGGGTCGGCACGCTGTCCACCCCGGCCAGCGCGTAGCGCAGCTCGACCGGCGGCGCCCAGGTCTCGTCGGCCTCGGGCATCGGCGGTCGACTCCCGGTCGTGGCGTCGAGTTCGTAGGACCACTCGGTGACCGGGATCGTCGCGAGGTTGCGGAACAGCTCGTGCTGCCGCTGTTGGAAGTCGTGCGGCGCCTTGGGGTCCACTGTGGCCACGAACGCCGCTTCGTCCCCGGCCCGCACCGCCGCGGCCCGCTGTTCCAGCAGGTTGCGCACCGCGACTTCGGGCGGCTGCGCTGAGAAGGCCAGCCCGGTCTGCCCGGTGATGTGCACCGATCCGGGCGGCGATTCCGATGCTGGCAGCGAAATCGCGGTCACCCCGGCCAGCACGGCACCGGCAGCACCGGCGGCCAACCACCCCCGAAACTTCCCCGAGCCAGGCACAGGGCGCATCGTAAGCCGGATCACATGACCGGACCCAACCGCCCTCACCCGGTAACCGCGGCATGCCACCCGGTTCGGGTGGACGGCCACTTCGCGTGGTGAAAGGCGGTTTCGCGCCCGACGACCAAAGACGCTCTCGGGGCCGACACCCGATGGCACCGACCCCGAGAGCGGAAGTCGCTCAGCCCGCGACGCGGCGGATCGCCGTCACGCTGCCGATCTTCTTGTAGTCGGTCACCTTGACGACGTCACCGGTGGTCGGCGCGTGCACCGCCTTGCCGTTGCCGATGTACATGGCGACGTGGCTGACCGGGCTGTAGTAGAAGATCAGGTCGCCCGGTTTGAGCTGGCTGGCCGACACGCTGTGGCCCTCGGTGACCTGCGTCTTGGTCGAGCCGCCGATGGTCACACCGGCCTTCTTGTAGGCCCAATACATCAGACCGGAGCAGTCGAAGCTGCTGGGCCCCTTGGCACCCCACACGTACGGCGAGCCCTGCGCGCCCAGCGCGGCGTTGACCGCCGCGACCGCCGCTCCGGCACCGGCGATCGAGCCAACGCCGGTTTCGCCGTCGGTGAGCAGCGAGTCCTGGTCCTCGCCGCTGAGTTCGGCGTAGCGCTCCTGGACCTTGTCGATCTGGTCCTGCATCGCTTCGGTCTTCTGCTTCAAGTCCTCGGCGATGCGGGCGGCGTCCGCCTCTGCCTGGACGGCCCGGTTGCGGGCGTCCTGCGCGGTGCGTTCGGCGGTCTCGGCCTGCTCGGTGGCCGAGGCCAGCGCCTTGACCGCGTCGTTGTTGTCCTTGGCCAGCACGTCCAGCGCGGACGCGCGGTCCAGGAAGTCATCCGGGGTTTCGCTCACCAGCAGGGCCGACAGCTTGTTCAGCCGGGCGCCCTGGTAGGAGGCGTGGGTGAGCCGGTCGACCTGGCCGCGGAACCGCTCTTCCTCGGCTCTGGCCTGGTTGGCGACGCCTTCGGCCTGCACTGCCTCCTGGTTGGCCCGGTCGAGCTCGGCCTTCTTGGCGTCGTGGTCGTCTTCGGCCTTCTTCTTGTCCTCGACGAGCTGCTCGGCTTGGTGCTGGAGATCCCGCACCTGCTTCGCCGCGTCCGAGGCGTTGTCGGGGAGTTGTGGGTCTGCAAGCGCTGGGCCGGAAGTCATGCCGACGACGGCAGCGACCGCGGTTGCGGCCAGGGCTCCTCGCAGAGATCGCTTAAGTCGGTGCGACGCCACGTCGCGCACTGCTCCTTCTGCTTCTCCACCCGCTCACCGACCGAATGCCCCCGTATCCGGACCGGCCCGACTCCCCGACAAGCCAGTGCAGCGGTGCCTCGCGGGCCACCCGGTCTGGGCAACTGATCGCCACGAGGTCCCGAGTAGGTTACGAAAGGTGAGCCGGAAGGTCCAGAAGCGGGTCGAAAAATTTGTGCATTACTGCACAAGACCTCTAACGGAGGAGAGTCGTGCGCTCACTGTGACGGATCATCCAACTCTCCTACCTGGAATTGTGAGAATCAGACTCACTCGATCGAGAGATCCACGCCGTCGCGTTGATCAATTATGAGATCGGCCACGCACCGCGGATCGGCAGGCGGTCGGTTGCGTCGGCAAGCTGCTAGACGCGGTTCAGCCGCGCCAACAACATCGCGGACGAAACCGCATACGCGCCGCGCCGACGGACCGAGGTGGCCACCGCGCGATCCGAGGTCGCCACCACCACCTGCCGCCCCTTCGGCTCGGCGGAGACCAGATCCCGGATCACGTCGTCGGCCTGCACACCGGGCTCGCTGAACAGCACCCGCACCCCGCGCGGCCCGGCCGTGGGCACCGCCAGCACATCAGCGCCGTCGAAGACCACGGTGACCTCCGCGCCGGTGCGCGCCGCCAACGCGGCCAACTGGTGGGCCAGCCGATCCCGCTGATCGGACAGCGGCAGCTCCGGATAGCCGGTCTTGGTCACGTTGTAGCCGTCGACGATCAGGTGCACGGCGGGCAGCGCCAACAACCGGTCCAACGCGGCAACGTCGGGAACCTCGCCGGTCGAACCGGAATGCGCCCGCACCCGCTGCACGACGTCCGCGGGCCGCGGCCCGCTGCCGCTGCTCGCCCCGAACTCGCGCCGCAGCCCGCCCACAGCGCCCTCCAACGTCTCCAACAGCAGCGCGAGCCGCACCTCGTCGCCCTGCCGGGCCTCCCGCGCGGACTGCCGCGCCACCTCCACCTCGGCGCTCGCGCGGTCCGCGCGCCGCCGCTCCTCCACCGCTCGCGCCCGCTCCCGATCCCGCTCCGCGGCGATCTCCTCGATCGCCTTCGTGCGCTCCGCCCGCCCCTGCTCCAGCTCGCCGCGCGCGTGCTTGGCGGCGTCCTTGGCCTCCTTGAGCCGGGCGCCCTGCTCGCGCAGCCGCTTGCGCAGGCGATCCGCCTCCGCGCTGTTCTCGTCGCCGACCCGGTCGGCTGCCTGCCGCGCTTCGCCGAGCTCGCGGCGCAGCCGCGCGATCTCGGCAGTCAGCCGCTCGGCACGGGCCGTCGCGGAATCCCGCTCGGTGCGCAGCTGTCCCTGCTCGGCGCGGAAGCCGATGAGCTCCACGTAGTGCGGCGCGATCGGCGAGCCGAGCAGCACCGCGGCCGCGGCGACCACCATCGGGTCGCCGTCGTCCAGGGCGAGCGCCGCCGGGCGGTGGTGGTGGCACCAGTCCACGACGGCGGTGCGGAACACCCCGGAGTCGCGGAGCGCGGCGATCAGCGCCGGTTGGCCCAGCTTCGCCCGTTTGGCGGGAGCGAAGCGGCACACCGGGCGCAGCTGCGCGGGCACGTCCGACGGGCGCATCGCATCCAGTGCGTCAGCGGCGAGTTCCGCCAGTCGCAGCCGCAGCGGCCCCGGCAGCGCCTCCCAGTCGATCGGCGAGCCACCACCGTTCTGCTGCGCACTGTCCACAGCAGACTCATCGGGGATGGGGCGGTCGGCTGACCCCGGCATCGGTGGCACCACCCCCCCAGGCTAATGGCCGAGGTGCCCGGATCCCGCATCCGCCGGGCTGTCGGTAGCCGGACGTAACGTGATCGTCGATGTCCGCGCACCCCCAGCTGTCCTTCGACGAGATCACCACCACCGAGGAAGTCCCGCTGCACGCGGTGACGTTCGTGGTAGTCGACCTGGAGACCACCGGTGGCGACCGCAGCGAGGACGCGGTGACCGAGATCGGTGCGGTCAAGGTCCGCGGTGGCGAAGTGCTCGGCGAGTTCGCCACCCTGGTCAACCCGGAACGCGGCATTCCGCCAGCGGTCGTGTCGATCACCGGCATCACCGAGGCGATGGTCGTCGACGCACCGCGCTTCGCCGCGGTGCTGCCCGCGTTCCTGGAGTTCTGCCGGGGCAGCGTGCTGGTGGCGCACAACGCCCCGTTCGACATCGGATTCCTGCGCGCCAACTGCGAGCGCCTCGGGCTCCGGTGGCCGAAGCCGCAGGTCGTCGACACCGTCCGGTTGGCCCGCCGGGTGCTGACCAAGGACGAGACGCCCAACTGCAAGCTCGCCACGCTGGCCCGCGTGCTGCACGCCCGCACGGTCCCGGTGCACCGCGCGCTCGACGATGCCCGCGCCACGGTGGACGTGCTGCATTCGCTGCTGGAGCGGGTCGGCCCGCTCGGGGTGCGGACGCTGGAGGACCTGCTCGGCCACTTGCCGGACGTCACGCCGCAGCAGCGCCGCAAGCGGGGCCTCGCCGACGCGCTGCCGAACTCGCCGGGCGTCTACCTCTTCCGCGGCCCGAACGACGAGGTGCTCTACGTCGGCACCGCTACCGACCTGCGGCGGCGGGTCCGGCAGTACTTCACCGCCGGTGAGCGGCGCAGCCGGATCAAGGAGATGGTGGCGATCTCCGAGCGGGTGGACCACGTCGAATGCGCGCACCCGATGGAGGCCGAAGTCCGGGAGCTGCGGCTGCTGTCCGCGCACCAGCCGCGCTACAACCGGCGCTCGAAGTTCCCGCAACGCGCCTGGTGGGTGGTGCTCACCGACGAGCCGTTCCCCCGCCTGTCGATCGTGCGAATCCCGAAACCCGACGCGCTCGGGCCCTTCGGCTCCCGGCACGCCGCCGCCGACGCCGTCGAGGCGCTCCAGTCGGTCACGACCGTCCGGCGGTGCACCGAACGCATCTCGGCGCGCGAACCCGGCGGTCGCCCCTGTGCCCTGCACGAGCTGGGCCGCTGTGGCGCGCCCTGTGCGGGCCGTCAGAGCGCCGCGGAGTACGAACCGGCGGTCATCTCCATCCGGGACGTCGTGCGCGGCCACAGCGGCGATCTGCTGGAGCGCCTGCGGGGTGAACTCGACCGGCTGTCGACCGCGCAGCGCTTCGAGGACGCCGCGGTGCACCGGGACCAGCTCGCGGCGCTGGTGCGCTCGCTGGACCGCGGGCAGCGGCTGGCCGCCCTCACCGGTGTGCCGGAACTCGTCGCGGCCCGGCCGGACGGGCGCGGCGGCTGGCACCTGTCGGTGATCCGGCACGGCCGCCTCGCTGCCGCGGGCACCGCCCGGCGCGGGATCCCGCCGATGCCGATCGTGGACCTGTTGCTCGCCTCGGCCGAGACCGTCATACCTGGTGCGGGGCCGCTGCACGGCACCACCGCCGACGAAGCGCGGGTCGTCTACCGCTGGCTGATCACCGGTGGTACCCGCCTCGTCCGCTGCGACACCCCGTGGACCGAGCCAGCGGGTTCCGCCGGTTCCTGGCGGACCTGGCTGGAGAAGGCCACCACCGGCCGCACCCCGTACGCCGCGATCGACTGACTCGGCAACGCCACGGCTACGCGGCCATGTCGAAGGCGGCGATCACCTTGGTCGGCCGGATGCGGACGACCAGCTCCCCCGGCACCCCGTTGCGACGACCGAACTCCTCCGCTCGGTCCCGTCCCATGTAGCGGCCGCCGATCTCGGTAGCGGTCCGCAGCAACTCGGCGGGGTCCTCGGAGGTTTCCGCGATGCCTTGGACCTGGACGAATCCGTACGGCGGTTCGGGGAGGTCCGCGCACAGCACGACGCGCGGATCGCGGAGGATTGCGCGGCCCTTCGCGGTGTTCTTGCCGGTGTTGAACACGATCTCGCCGCCGTCCAGCACGAACCACACCGGGGCCACCAGCGGCCGCCCGTCGCTCGCGATGAAGCCGAGCAGGCCCGTGCGGGTACCAGCTTCGAGGAAGGCGCGGATTTCCGGATCATTGATCGACGTCACGCCCGCAACCGTAGTTGCGCCGCACCGACCGCGCGATCCCGCTGCACGAGCAGCAACGAAGCCCGGCCAGCAACGAGGCCCGGCACCCTTCGGGGTACCGGGCCTCGATCAGCTGCTCACTCGGTGGGCTGCTGGGGCTTGCCCGCGGTCAGCTCGCGCTCGGTGAGCTCGCGGATCTCGTCGTCCTGCCGAGCGCGCTCCAGCGCGTGGGTCTCCTCGGCCGGGTCCGGCTTCAGCAGGCTGCCGGGCACCGGGTGACCGGCCGCGCCGAGCTTGTTCATCTTCTTCGGCACCGGAGCGCCCTGGTAGGGCAGCGGCACCGGGTGGCCGTGCTCGTCCACCGGACCCAACGGTTGGTGGACCTCGATGAACTCGCCGTGCGGCAACCGCTTGATGATGCCGGTCTCCACACCGTGCTCCAGCACCTCCCGGTCGCTGCGCTGCAAGCCCAGGCAGATCCGGTAGGTGAGGTAGTAGGCGATCGGCGGCAGCACCAGCAGGCCGATCCGGCCCGCCCAGGTCATCGCGTTCAGCGAGATGTTGAACTCGTACGCGATGATGTCGTTGGTGCCCGAGATCATCAGCACCGCGAAGAACGCCAGCGCCATCGCGCCCAGCGACGTCCGCACCGGCACGTCGCGCGGCCGCTGCAGCAGGTTGTGGTGCGCGTTGTCCTTGCTCAGCTTCCGCTCGATCAGCGGGTACAGCGCCGCCGTGGTGAAGATCGCGCCCATGAACAGCACCGTCGGGAAGAACACCGCCGGGATGGTGAACGGCCCGAGGTAGATCTCCCAGGCGGGCCACAACCGGCTGGAGCCGTCGGTCCAGATCATGTACCAGTCCGGCTGCGATGCCGCGGAGATCTGCGACGCCACGTACGGTCCGAGGTTCCAGATCGGGTTGATCTGGAAGACCCCGGCCAGGATCGCGCAGACCCCGACCACCATCGCGAAGAAGCCGCCTGCCTTGACCGCGAACACCGGCATGATCCGGACGCCGACCACATTGCGCTCGGTCCGGCGCACGCCCGGGAACTGGGTGTGCTTCTGGTACCAGACCAGTGCCAGGTGGACGGCCACCAGGCCGAGGATCAGGCCGGGCAGCAGGAACACGTGGAACAGGTAGAACCGCGGGATCAGGTCGGTGCCGGGGAACTCCGAACCGAACAGGATCCAGTGGATCCAGTTACCGACCACCGGGATGGACATCACGATGCCGGAGGCGATCCGGACACCGGTGCCGGAGAGCAGGTCGTCGGGCAGCGAGTAGCCGGTGAAGCCCTCGAACATGCCCAGCACGAACAGGCCGATGCCGATCATCCAGTTCGTCTCACGCGGGCGCCGGAACGCGCCGGTGAAGAAGATCCGGAACATGTGCACCACCATCGACGCCATGAACAGCAGCGCCGCCCAGTGGTGCAGCTGGCGGGCGAACAGACCGCCGCGGACCTCGAAGGAGATGTTCAGCGCGCTTTCGAACGCCCGCGACATCTCGACGCCGCGCAGGTTGGTGAACACCCCCTGGTATTCGACCTCCTGCATCGAGGGGTCGAAGAAGAACGCCAGGTAGGTGCCGGTGACCAGCAGCAGGATGAACGTGTAGAGCGCGATCTCGCCGAGCAGGAACGACCAGTGCGTCGGGAAGACCTTGTTCAGCTGCCGCCGCAAGCCGGGGGCCAGCCGGTATCGCGAGTCGAGCTCGTCGGCCGCATTCGCGACCTTGCGGTACACGGCGCTGTCCCCCTTCGTTGGCGTGGTGATCGAACTCATGACTTACGCTCCCAGTACGCCGGACCGACGGGCTCGATGAAGTCGCCTTTCGCCACGAAGTAGCCGTCCTCGTCCACCGTGATCGGCAGCTGGGGCAGGGCACGCGTGGCCGGGCCGAACACCGGCTTGGCAAAGGTGTTGACCACGTCGAACTGAGACTGGTGGCACGGGCAGAGCAGCCGACCGGTCTGCTGCTCGAACAGCGATGTCGGGCAGCCCAGGTGGGTGCAGATCTTCGAGTAGGCGTAGAAGTCGCCGTAGTTGAAGTTCTCCTGCCCCTTGCGCTTGATGGGCTTGCTGCCGGGGCGCAGCCGGATCAGCATGACCGGCGCGTCGCCCTTGCGCATCGAGGAGATCAGCTCCTCCTCGCTCTGCCGCATAGACTCGCGGAACGGGAAGACGGTCTCGAAACCGCCCGCGTCGATGTCCTCCGGGCGCAGCAGCGAGACGTCGTGCGGGTTGCCGGTGTCGCGGCGCAGGTAGGTCTTCTCGCCGTTCTCCGACAGCCACCCGGTGTGCAGCAGGGACGGCTGCCCCTTCTCCGACCACGGGTTGCGGATCATGCCGCCGAGGGCGAACACACCGGCGCCGATGCCGAAGGCACCGACCCCGAACCCGGCGGTGCGCTTGATCATCGACCGGCGGGCGATGCCGCTGCGGGTGCCCGCGTCGGCGAGCAGCGCGGCGGTGGTCTGCCGGTCGATCTCGCTGGAGCCGTGCCCGTCGTGCCGCTGCTGGACCGCGACCTCGTGCGGGATGAACTTCTTCTGGTACTGCACCACGCCGATGCCGACGGCCAGGATCGCCAGGCCGAAGAAGAATCCGATCAGCGGGTTGTACAGCGAGTAGATGAAGTGCTCGCGCGGCTCGGTGGACGGCTGGTAGCTCCACGGCCAGAAAATGAACACCCCGATGAACGCCAGCGCGGACAGCCCGGCCAGCGTGAACCAGGCGGCGACCGACCGCTCCGCGCGCCGCTCGGCGCGGGTGTCCTTGACCGGCCAGTTGTCCCGGTACTCGATGAGTTCTACGTCGTCGAGGGCCAACCCCAGCCGGACCTTCTCGTCCCGGCTCATCTCGGCCAGTTCGGCCTCGGTGTATTCCTTCTTCTGCTGCTCACTCATGCCCTGGCTCCGATCCACAGGGTGAGGCCGATCAGTGCGCCGAGTCCGACGACCCAGGCGATCACCGTCTCCGGTCCCGGCCCGTAGCCGCCGAGGTCGTTGCCGCCGGGGTTGTTGTTCCCGTTCGTCACGGACTTGACGTAGGCGATGATGTCTTTCTTCTCTTCCGGGGTGAGCTGCCGGTCCGAGAACTTCGGCATGTTCTGCGGGCCGGTGAGCATCGCCTCGTAAATCTCCTGCTCATTGGCCTCGTTCAAGTTCGGCGCGAACTTGCCGGAGGACATCGCGATGCCGCGTCCGGTGAAGTTGTGGCAGGACGCGCAGTTGAGCCGGAACAGCTCGCCACCGCGAGCCGGGTCAGACCCCTGCAGCGCCGCACCGGTCTGCGCCGGGCTCTCCGGGCCACCGCCGTAGGTCTGCACGAAAGCGGCCAGCGCGTCGATCTCTTCCGGGTTGAACTTCGGCGGCTTGCGCACCGCCTGCGCTTCCTGCCGGACCATCGGCATCCGGCCGGTGGAGACCTGGAAGTTCACGGCGGCCTCACCGACGCCGACCAGACTGGGCCCGCGGTCCTGGACGCCCTGCAGGTTCGCGCCGTGGCAGGTGATGCAGGCGTTGTTGTAGAGCTGCTCGCCCTGCCTGACCAGAGCCGGGTCCGCAGCGGCGTGCGCGGTCTGCGGCTCGGGAGTCACGACGGTGTACAGCCCACCGGCACCCACCAGCGCGATGCCCAACGCCAGTACACCGGAGATCCGCCGCTTGAGCTTCGAGCCCGCGCGGTTCCGTTTCTTAGTGGTGGTCATGAGTGCGGCAACCCTTGCTGTCCGGTTCGGGGAGTTCGGTTTTCAACCTCGTTCGAAGAAGAGCCGATCACGGGACGAGGTAGATCACGGCGAACAGGCCGATCCACACGATGTCCACGAAGTGCCAGTAGTACGACACCACGATGGCTGCGATGGCCTGGGCTGGCGTGAACTTGCTGAGCTTCGTCCGGATGATCAGGAAGACGAACGCGATCAGGCCGCCGATGACGTGCAGCCCGTGGAAGCCGGTCGTCATGTAGAAGACGGTTCCGTAGGCCGACGACGCGATCGTGGTCGCGTGCTCGGTGATCAACTGGAAGTACTCACCGGCCTGCCCGAGCACGAAGATCGCGCCCATGATCAGCGTGACGACGTACCACCGTCGGAGGCCGAAGACGTCACCGCGCTCCGCCGCGAACACGCCCCACTGACAGGTGAACGAGGAAGCCACCAGGATGATCGTGAACGGGAGAGCGTACGGGAGGTTCAAGTGAGTGGGCGGTGGAGGCCACTCGCCCTCGTTCTGCGCCTTCACCGTGAAGAACATGGCGAAGAGCCCAGCGAAGAACATCAGCTCGCTGGCCAACCAAACGATGGTGCCCACGCTGACCATGTTCGGCCGGTTCAGCGAATGCACGCGTTGACTGATTGAGGGCGCTGCCGTTGTCACGCGACGCATTATGTCTTGCACGTTTTCCGCTCGCGCCTTCGGGTCCGGACGTCTGCCGCAGGGGTGATCGGATCGCGACCTGGAGGTGACACAACGTGAGAGGCATCCGGGCGCGCTGGTCCGCCCGCCGAGCCCGCAACAGGCCTGTGATCAGCGTCGATGATGCCGGGCTGCGGGTCGTCGTGACGGCCTACGACGAAACCGAGGCGGCCTCCGCCGCGCTGGCCCGCGCTGAGCACTGGCAACCCGAACTACCTGCGGTGCTGCGCCACCACCTGGCGCTGCCGGAGCGCTCGATCGAGCCCGCCCGCGAGATCCTGGCCGCCGACGGCTGGCGACTCCGCCCAGGTGGGCGGGGCGCTGAGCACGCCGGGGCGGGTCTGAGCGCCCTGGTAGCCCTGCGTGTCCAGCGGCTCGACGCGTTGCGTTGCTCACAGGAGGGCTCCCGGATGGCCGGGCTCGCCCAGCGGCACGACGGCCAGGTCTTCGGCTGGGACGCGCTGCAACCCACCTGAGCGCCGGTTCTCGACCGCGTCCGGCGGTGGGATCGGCGACATCGGGTGCGCCGCGATTGGCCACGCCGGGGCGCTCGAATTGATCAATTCACGTGGGCGGCTGCGGTTCCGCCCGGTCGGGCCGATAGCATGCGAGGTTGTTCGGCGGTCCCACCGCCCCATCCGGCGCCGACCACCCAGGAGGTGTCATGAGTGGCGATCTCCGCGCGTTGCTCGTGAAAGCCGACCGGGTGCGGGTGTCCCGCAGCGCACTGAGGAGCCAGTGATGAGCACACCGACCACGAACGTTCTCGTGTTCAGCCATCGCCCCGAGGTTCGGGAGGCGATCATCACAGCGATCGGGCGCCGCCCCGCCCCCGACCTGGGTCGGCTGCACTACATCGAGGTCGGCACCGTCGCCGACGTGCTCAGCGAGGTCGACGCCGGGCACGCGGACCTGGTGATCCTCGACGGCGAGGCGCAGCCAACCGGCGGCATGGGCGTGTCGCGGCAGCTGAAGAACGAGATTGCGCAGTGCCCGCCGGTGGTGGTCGCGGTGCGCCGCAAGGACGACCGATGGCTGGCGACCTGGTCGCAGGCCGACGCGGTCCTGGTGCACCCGCTGGACCCGCTGGCCGCGGCCGAGACGGTGGCCGAGGTGCTGCGCTCCCGGGGTAATCCAGTACCGGCCTGAACGGGCATTGCGGGATGATTTGCGCAAGCGGTGCGGGTCGCGCAACCGTAGATCCGGGCATACCTGAACGCGCGGCTGCCCGGTCCGCACCGGGACGTCCGGGGTGCTGGTCGAGTCCCGCACCGCGTGCGGCTGACGGCGCTTTCTAGACGACGGAGCGGAGATCGTGGCAACCACGGCGGGAAACTGGGCGGGATTGCTGGGCAGTCTGGTCGCGGGTGAGGACCTCTCCGCGACGGACACCTCCTGGGCGATGGACCTGATCATGGCCGGTGAGGCCACCCCGGCGCGGATCGCGGCGTTCGTGGTCGCCCTGCGCGCCAAGGGCGAGACTCCCGCCGAGGTCCGCGGCATGGCCGACGCCATGCTCGCGCATTCCCGTCGCCTGGAGATCACCCAGCGCGCGGTGGACGTCGTCGGCACCGGCGGCGACCGCTCCGGCAGCGTGAACATCTCCACCATGACCTCGATCGTGCTCGCCGCCTCCGGGATCACGGTGGTCAAGCACGGCAACCGGGCCGCGTCGTCGAAGTGCGGCACGGCCGATGTGCTGGAAGAACTCGGCGTCGCCATCGATCTGGCACCCGAGGGCGTGCGGCGCTGCGTCGAAGAGGTGGGCATCGGGTTCTGCTTCGCGCCGGTGTTCCACCCGGCGTTCAAGTACACCGCCGGGCCGCGGCGCGAAATCGGCATCCCGACCGCGTTCAACCTCCTCGGCCCGCTGACCAACCCGGCACGCCCAGCCGCCGGGCTGATCGGCTGCGCCGACCGCCGGATGGCGCCGGTGATGGCCGAGGTGTTCGCCGCCCGCGGCTGCTCCGCACTGCTGGTGTGCGGCGACGACGGCATGGACGAGATCACCACCACCACGAGCAGCACGGTGTGGGTGGTGCACGACGGCACGGTCCGCGAAGACCGGATCGACCCGCAGGAGTTCGGCATCGCGCTCAGCCGCCCGGAAGATCTGCAGGGCGGCGACGCGGCGGTCAACGCGAAGGTGGTCCGCGAACTCCTGGCGGGCGCCAAGGGCCCGGTGCGGGACGCTGTGCTGATCAACGCCGCCGGTGCGACCGCTGCCTACGACGGCCCCGGAACCGATCTCAGCGGCCAGCTCAGCGCCGGTTTGCAGCGGGCCGCGAACGCGATCGACTCCGGCGCAGCGGCGGACCTCCTCGACCGCTGGGCGACCCGCTCCACGGCCCTGCGCGCCCAACTCGGCGCCTGAGTACCTGCGGGCGATTTCGCTACCCGCAAACGGCACGAGTTCAAGGACAGGCGCTGGAACCGCTACCGCGTGCGGGAAAACCGCGCGACTCCAACGGTTCCGGGTGCTACTCCTCTTCGAGGCCGATGGAGAAGGCGGCCTCGGTGTCCCGGCGGGAGTAGGACCGGAACGCGATGTGGGTGTCCGTGTCCAGGACGCCTTCGACCTTGTTGATGCGGCCCGGCACGATGTCGGCCAGGTTCTCGTGGCGCGGCACCCGCAGCACCGCGATCAGGTCGACGTCGCCAGCGCAGGAGTAGACCTCGTCGACGCCGTCGAGGTCGGCGATCTCCTGGGCCGCCTCGGCGAGGCGGTCGGCGGCGGTCTGGATCAGCACGATCGCGGTGATCACGACGAGAACCTCCTGCTGCGGCACGGCACTGGAAAAGATCCTAAACCGCGGCAAGGCCCCTAGTCCGGTGGACCGGGGCCTGCTCGCGGTGTCTGTTGTCAGTGGTTCTGGCCGGTGTGGTACTCGAACACCAGCCCGGCGACCATGATCAGCACGATGCCGACGGCGATCACGATCATCCACACGTGGAAGAACGCCAGCGCGATACCGGTGAAGGCCGCGGACGCCGCCAGGCCCACCGGCCAGTAGCTGCCCGGGCTGAAGAAGCCCAGCTCACCGGCTCCGTCGCTGATCTCGGCGTCCGGGTTGTCCTCGGGCCGGTCCTCGATGCGGCGAGCCACGAACGAGAAGTAGCTGCCGATGATCAGGGACAGCCCGCCGACCAGGATCAGCGCCACGGTGCCCACCGGCTCCCTGGACCAGACCCCGTACACGACCGCGGACAGGAAGAAGAAGATGGTGATGAAGTTGAAGATCTTCGATTCGACCTTCATGGAGTCCTCGCTCTCACGCCGTACGCCCTGCCGAGGGCACCCCTAGTTGGTCGTCCCGGTTGCGCCGGAGGGGATTCCGCCGGTGCGGTCGGTGTTGAACGGAACGCCGGTCACCGCGTGCGGCGTGCAGAGCTCGCCGCAGTTCATGACGCCCAGCGCCTCGGATGCGGTGTAGGGCTGACCGGTCTGCGGGTTGACCTGCGTCCGCAGCTGCATGTACCGGTCGAACTTGTCCGGCGACAACGCCCTGACCTCGAAGTTCATCATCGAGTGGTAGGTGCCGCACAGCTCGGCGCACCGGCCCACGAAGGAACCCTCGCGGTCGATGGTGTTCTGGAAGACGTTGTCCTGGTCGTTCTTCTCCGGGTACGGGAAGGTGTCCCGCTTGAAGTGGAACTCCGGCACGAAGAACGAGTGGATGACGTCGGTGGAACTGATGTGGTACTCGATCCGCTCCCCGGTGGGCAGGACCAGCAGCGGGATCTCGCTGCTGCTGCCCACGGTGCGGACCGGCTGCCCGTCCGGCGTCCGGTAACCCGGGTAGTTGAACTCCCAGTTCCACTGGAATGAGATCACGTTCACGGTCTGGTCCGGCTTGCCCGGCTTGGCCAGCACGTAGTTCTGGGTGACCGCCGTGAAGTAGAACAGCACGACCACCAGCACGAACGGGATCGCGGTGTAGATCAGCTCAAGCGGCAGGTTGTACTGGAACTGCCGGGGCAGCTCCTCGGTCTTCTTGCGGTGGAAGGTGACCGACCAGAAGATCAGTCCCCACACCAACACACCCACCGCGAGTGCCGCGATGACCGACCAGGTCCACAGGTTGCGCATCGCATCGGCCTGCGGGGTGACTCCCTGCGGCCAGCCGAAACGCAGGACCTCGTCGGTCGTGCACCCCGTGGCCGCGACACCAATCAGGCCGATCAGACCAGCGACCTTGACCAGCCGTGGCACTCGGGTCCCCTCCTTCAGGCCCACTGCGCGACGCCTCCTCGTGCAAAAAACTCACCGCTGCGGCCTGGTTGACCCGTGGTCCGTCCGAAGACGACACCGGGGATCTGCCGCCGGAATCCTGCGCAGAGCCTAGCCCAGGTGTAGCCGCGATACTGCTGCGGGGGCGTCGATCGCGGACGGTCGCGGATTGCAGCCACGCGCGTGCAGCGCGCGGGTGAGCGGACGGCATACTGGGGCGCAGCCTTGGGGGGCTGAAGACGACACCGCCGACTCGAAGAGGTGCACCAGACGCGTGTGCGGCCTGCTTGGACTTATCTGTCCCACCGAAGAGAACGCCGGCTTTGCCGTTAACGCCGTGGCCAATGCGCTGCCGTGTCAACGACACCGGGGACCGGACGAGAGCGACACCTGGCACGGCGGTGAGGTCGTCTTCGGCTTCAACCGACTGTCGATCATCGACCTTGAGCATTCCCACCAGCCGTTGACCTGGGGCCCACCGGAGCGGCCGCGGCGCTACACCATCATCTTCAACGGTGAGATCTACAACTACCTGGAGCTGCGCGCCGAGCTGATCGAGCGGTTCGGGGCCCGGTTCAACACCGACGGCGACACCGAGGTGATCGTCGCCGCCTACCACTACCTGGGCACCTCGATGGTCGGGCGACTGCGAGGCATGTTCGCGTTCCTGGTCTGGGACAGCGAGCGCCGCGTGGTGTTCGGGGCTCGTGACCCGTTCGGCATCAAGCCGCTGTTCTACGCCGCCGGACCGGGCGGGGTGGCCTTCGCCAGCGAGAAGAAGAGCCTGCTGAGCCTGGCCAACACGCTGCGGATCGCCGAGGAGCTGGACCACAGGGCGCTGCAGCACTACCTGGTGTTGCAGTACGTGCCGGAGCCGGAGACGCTGCACCGCCAGGTCCGCCGCATCGAGTCGGGCACCTCGTTCACCGTCGCCCCCGGCGGCCAGCTGGTCACCGAGCGGTACTTCCAGCCGAACTTCCGCTCGCGGCCGGTCAACACCGACGCCGACGCGCGTCGGCTGCACAACGAGATCGTCGACGTGATGCGCGACTCGGTGGCGAAGCACATGCGCGCGGACGTCACCGTCGGATCGTTCCTCTCCGGCGGCATCGACTCCACGGCGATCGCGGCGCTGGCCAAGGAGCACAACCCGAACTTGATCACCTTCACCACCGGTTTCGAGCGGCAGGGCTACTCGGAGGTGGACGTGGCCGCCGAGTCGGCGGCGGCGATCGGGGTCAAGCACGTGGTCCGCACCGTCTCCGCCGAGGAGATGATGGACACCCTGCCGCTGATCGTCTGGTACCTGGACGACCCGGTGGCCGACCCGGCGCTGGTGCCGCTGTGGTTCATCGCCCGGGAGGCCCGCCAGCACGTCAAGGTGGTGCTCTCCGGTGAAGGCGCCGACGAGCTCTTCGGCGGCTACACGATCTACCGCGAGCCGCTGTCGCTGGCGCCGTTCGAGAAGGTGCCGGGGGCGCTGCGCAAGGCGATGGGCCGGGTGTCCACCGCGATCCCGGAGGGCGTGCGCGGCAAGGACCTGCTGCGCCGCGGCGCGCTGAGCCTGGAGGAGCGCTACTACGGCAACGCGCGCATCTTCCGCGACGATCAGCTGCGCCATGTGATGCGCAGCTTCGATCCGGGGGTGTCGCACAAGGACGTCACGGCCGGTCCGTACCGCACCTCGGCGAACTGGGACCCGGTGACCCGGATGCAGCACGTGGACCTGTTCACCTGGCTGCGCGGCGACATCCTGGTGAAGGCCGACAAGGTGACCATGGCCAACTCCCTGGAGCTGCGGGTGCCGTTCCTGGACGCGGAGGTGTTCCGGGTCGCCAGCACCGTCCCGCTGGAGCAGAAGATCACCCGGGAGACCACCAAGTACGCGCTGCGCCAGGCGCTGACCCAGGTGGTGCCCGCGCACGTGCTCAACCGGCGCAAGCTCGGGTTCCCGGTGCCGATCAAGCACTGGCTGCGCGACGAGATGCACGACTGGGCGCGCAACATCGTCCAGCAGTCGCAGACCGATCACCTGCTCAACCGCACCGCGGTGCTGCAGTTGCTGGAGGAGCACCGCTCCGGGGTGCTGGACCACAGCCGTCGCCTGTGGGCGCTGCTGGTGTTCATGCTCTGGCACGGCATCTTCATCGAGGGCCGCCTGTCGCCCGAGGTCCCCGAGCCGCACTACCCGGTGCGACTTTGATCCCAGCGTCGCGGACGGCCCGTTCACCACTGCGGTGAGCGGGCCGTCCTGGTTCGCGCTGTCACATCGGCCGCGGGTGTTTCGTCCTGTCTGCGACGACAGGAGGGCATGATGCGGATTCTCGTCACCGGGGCGACCGGGATGCTGGGGCGGCAGGTGGTTCCGGCGCTGCGCGAGGCCGGGCACGATGTGGTGCGGATGAGTCGCCGCCCGGCACCGGAGGGGGACACGGCCTGGCGGCGGGCGGATCTGGCCACCGGCGAGGACTTGGCGCACGCGGTCGGTGACGTCGACGCGATCGCGCACCTGGCGTCCAGCCCGTACCGGGGGAAGTACACGCAGCAGACCGATGTGGCGGGCACCCGGCGGCTCTGCGCGGCCGCCCGGCGGGCCGGGGTCGAGCACCTGCTGTACGTGTCGATCGTGGGCATCGACGGCGTTCCGTGGAAGTACTTCAAGCAGAAGCTGGCCGCCGAGGAACACGTGCGCGGTGGCGTGCCGTGGTCGATCGTCCGGGCCACGCAGTTCTACCCGGCGATCGACATGGTACTGACGGCGGCTGCCCGACTTCCCCTGCTGCCGGTTCCTTCGAAGGTCCTCGGCCAGCCGGTCGACACCGCGGTGGTGGCCCGCCGGGTGGCCGAACGCCTCGCCGACGGCCCGGCGAAGGAGATCGCGAACGTCTGCGGCCCCGAGGTGCTGACGTTCCAGGAACTGGCCGACACCTGGCTGGCAGCGCGAGGGCGCCGTCGCGCCACGTTGCCGCTGCACGTCCCAGGAGCCCTCGGCAAAGCCTTCCGCGCAGGCGAACTGACCCTGCCGAACAACCCAACACCAGGCCCAACCTGGCGCGAATGGCTGGAAACGTGATCATCCAATGGCGAATTCGCCCGTCCCGCTCCTTGAGCGGCTGGTACGCGCACTCGGAGTCGCGCTCGTCGTGCGGTTCGATTCCAGGACTTCCGCCGATCTGGTCGTGAGTGCGAAAACCGGCTCCAGCCCAATGCCGGGTAGTTAGTGGTGTTGGGGTGGGGGTGGTGTGGGTGCGGCTCCTGGTAGAAGGAGGGTCGACCACACCGTGGTTTCGGCTGGTAGTTGTCCGTTCCAGTTCGGGGTGGCGTCGCTGCGGTGGAGGAGGCGTCCCGGTAGGTCCAGCTCGACCGGTGCGGCGCCGAAGTTGGTGGCGCACGTGAAGCCTGGCTCGCGGCGGAAGACCAGCACGCCGTCGGGGGCGTCCAACCACTGCAACGCGCCGTCGCCGAGCGCCGGATTCTCCCGCCGCAGAGCCAAAGCGTCGCGATAGGTGCGCAACACCGAGTCGTCGCGGGCGTCCTGCGCGGCGACGGTCAGCTGCGCCCACTCCCCCGGCACCGGCAACCAACTGGCCGCCGAGCTGAACCCGAACGGCGGGTGCTCGCCGGACCACGGCAGCGGCACCCGGCAGCCGTCCCGGCCCCGCTCGGTGCGACCGGAGCGCTCCCAGATGGGATCCTGCCGGGCCTCGTCGGGCAGGTCCAAGACCTCGGGCAGCCCGAGTTCCTCGCCCTGGTAGACGTAAACCGAGCCGGGCAGCGCGAAGCTGAACAGCGCCGCCGCGCGGGCTCGACGCGCACCCACCGCCCCGTCGCCGTAGCGGGTCACCGGCCGCTGCACGTCGTGGTTGCCGAGCACCCACGTGGTGGTGGCGCCCACCTGGGCGGTGGTGGCCAGCGATTCGTCCACCACGGACCGGAAATCCGCCGCCGACCACGGCGCCTCCAGCAGCGCGAAGTTGAACGCCTGGTGCAGCTCATCGGCCCGGACGTAGCGGGCCAGCCGCTCGCTGGTCGACGCCCACGCCTCCGCCACCCCGACGCGCGCGCCCTGGTAGGAGTCGAACAACTGCCGCCAGTCGCGGTAGATCTCGTGTACCTCGTCCTGGTCGAAGTACGGCAGTTCACCGCGCCCGAGCAGGGAAATCTGCTTGTGCAGCCCGGTGTCCGGCAGATCCGGGTGCTTGATCATGCCGTGCGCGACGTCGATGCGGAACCCGTCGACACCGCGGTCCAGCCAGAACTTGAGCACCTTCCGGAAGTCCGCGCGCACCTGCTGGTTGCGCCAGTTGAGGTCGGGCTGCTGCGGGGCGAACAGGTGCAGGTACCACTGGCCGTCCGCGAGCCTGGTCCACGCCGGACCGCCGAAGATGGATTCCCAGTCGTTGGGCGGTAATTCGCCGCCCGCGCCGCGGCCGTCCCGGATCACGTACCGGTCCCGCGCGGCGTCGCCGGGCGCGGCCGCCAGCGCCTGGTTCAGAACGCCTGGGTGGACTCGCGGATTACCAGGCTGGGGCGGAACATGCGGCTGAAGCTGGTCGAACCGCGCCCCGGTTCGTCCGGGTCGAGCTGCCGGGCGAGTTCGTCGACCGCCGCGGCCGCCATGTCGTGGATGGGCTGCGCCAGCGTGGTGAGCGCGGGTTGGCAGTACGCGGCCAGCGGGATGTCGTCGAAGCCGACCACCGAGATGTCCTCGGGGGTGGCCAGCCCGCGGCGCTTGGCCTCCCGCATCGCGCCCAGCGCCATCACGTCCGAGGAGCACAGCACGGCGCTCGGTCGCGGGCCGTCCAGCAGTCGACCCATCGCCTCGGCGCCGCCCTTGGCCCCGAACGGCGCGTGCGCGACGAGGTCGGTTTCCGGTTCGATACCAGCCTCTTCCAGCGCTGCCGTCCAACCGGCCCGCTTCAGCCGGGACGGCAGCGCGCGGGCCGGGCCGCTGACGAACCCGATCCGGCGGTGGCCGAGTTCCAGCAGGTGTCGCGCGGCGGTGTAACCCGCGAGGTGCTCGTCGACGGTGATGTCCGGGACGTCCAGGCTCGGCGCTCCGCCGTTGACGAACACCATCCGCACGCCTTCGGCGCTGAGCTTCTCGTAGTAGCTGCGGCTCTTGCGCTCGTCGTTGTCCGGATTGGCGATCTCCGGCGAGACGAAGATCATCCCCTCGACACCGCGAGCCACCAGCATCCGGACGTATTCCCGCTCGGTCATCGCGGCATGCGTGTTGCACAGCAGCGATGCGTATCCGGCCAGCGAGGCGCGGGTTTCCAGCGCTTCGGCGAAGGCCGGGAAGACCGGGTTGGACAGTTCCGGCACCAGCAGCCCGACGACGCCGGTGCGGCGCAGCGCACCGGCACCGCGCGCGGTGTGCGGCATCTGGTTGAGCACTTCGAGCACGCGCTGCCGGGTCTCCTCCTTGATGCCCGCCTTCCGGTTGAGCACCCGGCTCACCGTGGACACGCTCACCCCTGCCGCCTGGGCGATATCGGCCAGACCCGCCACTGCTCACTCCTCCGCGCTGGGACCATCTGCTGCGGCAATCCTGCACATGACCGAAAGATTTTGCAATCGACTATCGGAACATGGTGTCGATACGAGCTTCATTTGTACCGGAACACCTTGACTTACATCACATTTCAGGTATGCAATCTAGCGCCAGAGATTCGCAAATCTTTGCAAACAGGAGGATCGTTCTGGCCGATGCTGGTGCGCACGCTGATCTGGACCTTCGCGTGCGTGTTCTGCCACTACACGATCGGCCTGGCGCTGGCGATGCTGCTCAACCGGCAGTTGCGGCTGCGCGGGCTGTACCGGGTGCTGCTCATCGTGCCCTGGGCGGTGCCGGTGTTCATCAGCGCGTTCGCCTGGCGGTACCTGTTCAACTCGGAGTACGGGCTGATCAACTGGGCGCTGGAATCGGTCGGGCTGCCCGCGCAGGTGTGGCTGGGGCAGTCCGATCTCGCGCTGGTGTCGGTGATCATCGTCAACGTCTGGCTGGGTGTGCCGTTCATGATGGTGGCGCTGCTGGGCGGCCTGCAGGCCATCCCGCCGGAGCTGCACGAAGCCGCCGAGATGGACGGGGCGACGCCGTGGCAGCGGTTCGTGCACGTGACGCTGCCGGGGCTGCGCCCGGTGTCCGGCACGGTGGTGCTGCTCGGGGTGATCTGGACGTTCAACATGTTCCCGGTCATCTACCTGATCACCGGCAACAACCCGCACACCAGGATCCTGGTCAGCTACGCGTTCGAACGGTTCTTCTCCGGGGCGACCAGGGATTACGCCATCGCCTCGACGTACGGCGTGCTGGTCCTGTCGATTCTGCTGGTGTTCGCGACGATCTACCGCCGCGCGATGCGCAGGCAGGGGGAGGTGCTCTGAGTTGACCATCGACGCAGCTTCGCTGCGGGCGACATCCGCGGCAGCCGAACCGAGCCGCAAGCGACGGCGGTCCGCTGCGGCCAGCGTCGGCCTGCACGGCGCGCTGATCGTGGCTTCGCTGATCGCGGTGTTCCCGGTGTTCTGGGTGCTGGTGGTCTCGTTCAAACCGGACGCCAAGGCGATCGAGGCCACCCCGACGCTGTTCAACGAGTCCAGTTTGGACAACTACTGGAACGTGCTCTCCGGCGCGAAGGGCGCTTTCCTGAGCTGGTTCGGCAATTCGGTGCTCATCGCGGGGCTGACCACGGTGCTCGGCGTGCTGCTGGCGGCCACCACCGCCTATGCCGTCAGCCGGTTCCGCTTCCCCGGTCGGCACTGGCTGCTGCTGTCGTTCCTGGTGGTGCAGATGTTCCCGTTCGCGGTGCTGATCGTGCCGCTGTACAACATCCTGCTGAGCCTGGGCCTGCAGGGCAGTGCGTTCGGACTGGTGCTGGTGTACTGCAGCACGGCGATCCCGTTCCGCACGTTCATGTTGAAGGGCTACTTCGACGGGATTCCCAGCGACATCGACGAAGCGGGCCGGGTGGACGGGCTGTCGCCGTTCGGGGTGTTCTGGCGATTGGTGCTGCCGCTGGCGAAGCCGGGGTTGGCGGTGACGGCGTTCTACTCGTTCATCGTGGCCTGGAGCGAGGTGGCGTTCGCCTCGGCGTTCCTGTCCGCCGAGGACCGGTCGAAGACGCTGGCGGTTGGCCTGCAGGTGTTCGTGCAGCAGAACCGCGCGGAGTGGGGTCATCTGGCCGCCGCGTCGGTGCTGGTGGCGGTGCCCGCGATGATCGTGTTCTACCTGGTGCAGCGGTTCCTGGTCAGCGGCCTGGCAGCGGGCGGTGTGAAGGGCTGACGCACCGGCTCGCGGCTTGGTCACGCGTGGTGACCACGGGAATCGCGCCGCCGACACTAGGCTGGTCGGTATGAACTCGTTCAGCCTCAGCGGCCCTCCGATGATCCTGGACGGCGGCCTGGCCACCGAACTGGAGGCGCACGGCCACGACCTGTCCGACGCGTTGTGGTCGGCGCGCCTGCTGGTGGACTCCCCGGAGGAGATCGTCGCAGCGCATGCGTCGTTCTTCCGGGCGGGCGCGTCGATTGCGACGACGGCGAGCTACCAGGCGAGCTTCGAGGGGTTCGCGGAGCGCGGCATCGAACGGGCCGATGCGGCGAAGCTGATGCGGCGCAGCGTGGAACTGGCCCGGCTGGCGGGCGATGTCGAGCCGGGTCGGTACCGCTGGGTGGCGGCGTCGGTCGGCCCGTACGGCGCGACGCTCGCCGACGGTTCGGAGTACCGGGGCCGCTACGGGCTGACCAAGCGCGAACTGCGCGCGTTCCACCGGCCGAGGCTGGAGGCGCTGGCCGAAGCGCGCCCGGACGTCTACGCGCTGGAGACGATCCCGGACATCGACGAGGCGGAAGCACTGGTGGCCGAGGTCACCGAGCTGGACGTGCCAGCATGGCTGTCGTTCACGATCAGCGGCCTGCGGACGAGGGCGGGACAGCCCTTGGCGGAGGCGTTCTCGGTGGCCGACACCGACGCGATCATCGCGGTCGGCGTCAACTGCTCGGCGCCGGACGACGTGCTGACCGCGATCGAGATCGCCCGCGAGGTGGTCGACAAGCCGATCGTGGTCTACCCGAACAGCGGCGAGGGTTGGGACGCGCAGCACCGCGCCTGGACGGGCCGGTCCCGCCTGTCGGCCGAGCAGGCCAGGAGTTGGCGCGCGGCGGGCGCGCAGCTGATCGGCGGCTGCTGCCGGGTGCGGCCCGAAGACATCGCGGCGGTGGCGGACGCGCTGACTGCGCCGGGCGCCTGAACCCGGGTGCGCCGAATCGCCGATCCGGGCAAATATTTACCGGGCAATTCATCGGAAAGTTCTTTTCCGACAAGCCGGTTTGCGGTGGAATGTCGTATCCGTTCGTCGGCGAAGGGACACGGCATGCGTCGGATGGCGAAGCTCGCAGGGGCGGCAACCGCAACGGTGTTGCTCTGCCTGGGCGCGGCCCAGGCGTTCGCGACCAACGAACCGCTGGAGATCACCGGGACGACGGTGTTCACCAAGGGCGAGGGCGGCTACAACTGCTTCCGCATCCCGGCGCTGGTGCGCACCCAGGACCGCGCCGCGCTGCTGGCGTTCGCGGAGGGCCGACGCGGCGACTGCGACGACACCGGCGACATCGACGTGGTGCTCAAACGCTCGACGGACGATGGACGGACGTGGCAGGCGCTGGAACTGGTCGCCGACGGCGCTGGCGACACCCGCGGGAACCCGGTACCGATCGTGGACCGCGGCACGGGTCGAATCACGTTGCTGACAACGCACAATCCGGGTTCGGACTGCTCCGGCAGCGGCTGCACCAGAACGCCTTTCCTGCAGCACAGCTTGAACCCGCAAGGTACGCAGTGGACGGCACCGGTGGCGCAGCCGCAGTTGACGAAGCCGGCGTGGAACACGTGGTACGCCACCGGTCCGGGCCACGGCCTGCAGATGACGCGCGGCGAGCACGTCAACCGGATGGTCGCGGGCATCAACTTCGAAGGCGACGGCGGGGTCAAGGGAGCGGGCATCGTCCACAGCGATGACGGCGGCACCACCTGGCAGGTCGGCGCGCTGGACGACCGGACCGGCGAGCCGATCAAACCGCAGGAGCTGAGCCTGCTGGAGACGGTCGACGCGGAGCTGTACGCGGCGGCGCGCAACCAGGACAACTCCGGTACGACGATCGCCGAAGGCAACCGGGCCCACGCGGTCAGCGCCGACGGCGGAGCTACGTTCCGGGAGCCGTTCTCGCTCGTGCCGGAACTGAGCGGCCCGGTGGTGCAGGGCTCGGTGGTGCGGCTGCGCGCCACTACGGCCGGAGATCCCAACAACCTGATCCTGTTCTCCGGGCCGTACAACACGGACCCGAACATGGACCACCGCCGCCACACGATGCGCATCCGCACGTCCTCGGACGAGGGCGCGACGTGGCAGGAGGTCGGCACGGTCGTCGACGCCACCTGGGCGGCCTATTCGGATCTGATCAACCTGGGCGGCGGCTGGGCGGGCCTGCTGTACGAGGCGGGCGCTCCGGAGTCGGAGGACGCGAACCAGACGATCCGCTACGCGAGGTTCAGCGAGAACGACCTGGCCCGCTGAGCGCGAAAACCAGTTGGCAGGCCCCGGGTTGGCGCCCCAAGCTGGTGCGCATCCGAGCGATGCACCGGGGGAAGCCGATGACGGAACCGGAGTTCGACACCGAGGGCCTGTTCAATGACGACTACCTGCACTTCTACGGCGAACTCATAGATGCGCGCAGTGACGGCGAAACCGAGCTGATCTGGAACCTGCTGGGGTTGGAGCCGGGCACCGAACTGCTCGACCTGGCATGCGGCCACGGACGGCTGGCGAATCGGCTCGCGGCGCGCGGCTGCCAGGTGACGGGACTGGACTACACCGAGGTGTTCCTGGAGCACGCCCGCGCGGACGCCGAAACCCGTGGCGTGCAGGTCGAATACGTCCTGGGTGATATGCGCGAGCTGTCCTGGATCAACCGGTTCGACGCGGTGATCAACTGGTTCACCGCCTTCGGCTACTTCTCCGACGAGGAGAACCGGCGCGTGCTGGAGCAGGTCCACAACGCGCTGCGGCCGGGCGGGAAGTTCGTCCTGGAGCTGAACAACATCGTCAACCTGCTGCCCCGCTACCAGGCCAGCGTGGTCTGGCAGGTGGGCGAGGACATGGCGATCGACCAGCACCGCCTGGACCCGGTCACCTTCCGCTCCGTCGTGGAGCGCACGCTCATCCGCGACGGCCGGGTCCGCCGCGTGCGCTACTCGGTGCGCTTCTTCGCCTTCCCGGAACTCCGCGACTGGCTGCGCCAAGCGGGCTTCCGCGAAGTCGAAGGCTGCGGCGAAGACGGCGGCCCGCTGACCGCGGAGCACCGCCGGATGATCGTCGTCGCCCAACGCTGACCCCGGTTCGGGTGAAGGGTGAAGGGCACTTTTCGCCAAGTATGTTGGTGAAACGTGCCCTTCACCTGGACACGATCGGTGTGCTGCGCTACTTCAGGACGTCTGCCGGGATGGCGTAGCCGCGGACTCGTTGCGGGTGGTCTCCGACCGGGACGCGGGCGAGTTCGCCGCCTCCGGCGAAGTCCACGACGGACACGTCGTCGCTGTCGCTGTTCGACAGGACGCAGTAGCGGCCGTTGGGGGTGGTGGCGGCCCAGTAGGGCTTTTTGCCGGTCGGCACCAAGGAATCGGTCGTCAGGCCGGGTAGCGAGATGATGGCCGCGTAGTCCGAGACGGTTCCGGCGTCGCAGAGCTTGGTGTTGTCGCCGTTGCTGGCCAACCCGTGGTGCGCCGAGTCCAGCGGGTACTCGTCCCGCCGCAGCTTCTCGGCCGCTTCGGACAACGGCAGGTGCACGGTGCGGGTGATCCGCTTCTCCACCAGGTCGTATTCGATGAACCCGTGGTGGAAGGACAGCTGCGCGTACATCGTCCGTCCGTCCGGCAGCACCAGGAACGGCCGGATCCCCACCCCGAAATCGATCACGTCGGTAACGGCCATGCTGGCGGTGTCCACAATGGTCAGCCACCGGTTCCCCTTGAGCCCGTCGAGGGCGGGCTCGTCGGGCATGATCACCCGGCCGATGGTGGCGTTGTACAGCGTTCGGCCATCGGCGGAATACCGGTTCTCGTGCGGGAAATCCCCGGTGGGGAAGCTGGCCACGATGCCTCCGGTGGCCGGATCGAGCATGTCGACCACGTTGGCCGTGGTCGCGGAGACGGCGAGCCGGGAGCCATCCGGCGACAGCGCCATGTGATCGGACCGGTAACCGCTGACCTCGGTGCGCCAAACCTGTCGACCGGTGGCGATCTCGAAGGCCGACACGTCCCCGAGGCTCGGCCGCGAGACGTACATGGTCCGGCCATCCGGCGCCACCGCGATGTCATCGACGAGCTGGTCGTGCCCCTCACCAGCGGTGTTGCGGATGACCAGCATCGCGGCGTGCTCGTCCGGGGTCATCTCGGCCAACCGCTGCGCCAGGTCTGGCACCACGTTGATCTGCTGGTACTTGCCGAAGTGCTCGGCGTCGAGCAGATCGACGGTGCCGTCCCAGTTGTTGCCGACGAACATGACGTCTCGGCGCTGCTCGGCAACCGCCGGAGCCACCGGGACGACACCCAACGCGACCAGCGCCGCAGCACCGATCGCGCCGAGTCTGGAAAGCCTTCTGCCGCGTGGAGTTCTCATCCGAACCGCCCTTCTGCCGCAAGCGGGATCAATCACGTCTACCCACCCAAACGAACATGAGGCCGATTCAGATATGGCTGACCCGCGGATCTCCCCGGGAAACAACCCGAACAGACCCACGGGTCCCGACGTCAGCCGAGCTTCGCGCTCCCATTCAGTGCGGCACGGTGCAGTGCGACACCGGAGTTGGCCGCGACGGTCGCGGTGAACGTGCCGTCCGCGCCGACGTCCACCGCCTGGCCGGTGCACGCGCCGCCCGAGACCTCGCCGGTCAGCACGTCGCAGTAGGTCCCGGCGGGCAACGACGTCTGGAAGGTCCGCGACAGCTCGCCGCCTTCCCGGTTGATCACGACGAACCCGGCGGCACCGCGCCCGAACGCGATCTGACCGCCGCCGTTGTCCCACCAGTTGTTGAGCTCGGCGCCCTGCACCGCGCCGTGGAACCCGGCCATCCCGGCGATGATGGCGCGCCGGTGCTCGCACACCCACACCGAGTTGTCGCAGCTCGCCGCCTGGGTCGTCCCATCGGCAGCGGCGGGCGGCCCGGCGTCGGAGTTGTCGAAGGCGAAGCTGGAGATCAGCTGCGGAGTGCCGTAGGGGTAGGCGAGTTCGAAGGCGACGGCGAGGTCGTAGGCGACACCGTCCTTGTAGGTCAGGATCGGTGAGCTGCGCTGCGTGTCGTGGTTGTCGATGAACACCACGGCTTGGTCGCCGGGCAGCGACATCTGCTGCGGCAGGTTCGCAAGCCCAGCAAGGGAACCGTTCTTGAACGCGTTGGCGACCACGCCGTAGTAGCCGAACTCGGTGACGTCGCCGTTGCCGGTGTACTCGCCCGCGGTGGTCGTGCCGTCGGCGATCACCTCCTGGAAGACGTAGGGCTGCTGGCCTGTTCCGGGCACGGGCTGCAGCCCCCCGAAGATCGCGGCGACGTCCTCCGGCGGCATGTGCTTGACGCCGTCCACCCGGAACCCGGACACGCCGAGGCTCACCAGGTCGTTGAGGTAGGCCCGCTCGGTGTTGCGCACGTATTCGGATTCGGTCGCGAGGTCGGCCAACCCGACGAGCTCGCAGTTGCGCACTTCCCACTTGTCGTTGTAGTTGCTGATGTCCCGGCGACAACCGTGGAAGTCGGGGTCCGAATAGACGCCCGGGTAGTTGTACTTCTCGTAGGTCGAACCGCCGCTACCCGGCCCGTTGCCGCCGGAACCGGTGCCGCTCATGTGGTTGACCACCGCGTCGGCGTAGATCTGCACCCCGGCGGCGTTGCAGGTCCGCACCATCGCGGCGAACTGCTCGCGATTGCCCCGGCGGGTCTGCAGCTGGTAGCTCACCGGCTGGTAGTCCTGGTACCAGGGATAACCCGCACCGGCGAGCACCACGTGCTCCTGCGGCGGCGAAACCTGGACCGCGCCAAAACCCTTGGGGCCGAGGAAATCCGTGCATTCCTGCGCGATGGAATCCCAGGGCCACTGGAACATCTGGACGATCGGTCCGCGCACCGGGGCGGTGGCGGGCGCCGCTTGGGTTCCCATCGCGGCGGGCACCAGAGCCGAGCCGGTGAGCACCGCGGCGAGCACCAGAAACGGTAATCGCATGACAACCTCCTCTGCGCTGAGCAGGTCGCCTACGATCACATTTTCTTGCAGTTGTTAAGTCAATACGCCATCTGAACCAGGCGCGAGCTGCCCAAATGCTTGCAAATTATTGCAACAATTGACAGATGGTCCACTTCGGACAGATCAAGCATCGGCCGGGAGCACGTTGTGCCAGCGGTGGAAGGCATTGCGCGGGTCGTACTCCGCCTTGAGCCGGGCCAGTCTGCGGTAATTCTGCTCGCCGAACCCGGCGATGACGCGGGCCTGCCCCTCGTCGCCGATGAAGTTCAGGTAGACCGCACCGGTGGTGTAAGGCCGGAGGTCCTCGCGCAGCGCCCGCGCCCATTCCCGGGCCCGCACGTCATCGGCCGGGTCCTCCCACAGCCCGAAGGGGTGCACCACCCACGGTGCGGACCGGTTGGCCATCGGCCACCGACCATTCGCGCGGGCGACCGCACCGCCCCACGGGAACAGCACGTGCTGCGACGGCGACGGCACCACCATGTCAGCCGCGCGGGCGCAGAACAGGCCGACCGCCGCATCGGGCAGCTCTCGCAGGTACTCCGCCGACCAGTAGTTCCGGTAGCCCGGCGGATTGTCGAGCATGCACTGCAACTCGGCGTACGGCAGCTCCGCGATCAGGCTGCCAGCCGGTCGCAGCGCCAGCAGCGGTTCGATCCGGCTGCGCAGCTCGGTCTCCGGGCCGGCGCAGGTCACCAGGATCGCGCAGGCGAGCGATCCGACCAGCGATCCGGGCACGAAGTCCTCGGCAGGGGCGGTCACGAACAGCGCGCCACCGCCGATGTCGTCCGGCGCGTCCGCCATCAGGTCCCGGTAGGTCCGCACCACTGCCGATGCTTCCTCCGGTGGCCACAGCATCAGCGCCGCGGAGAACACCGGCAGCTCGTGCAGCCGGAAGGTGAACGAGGTGGCGACGCCGAAGTTGCCCCCGCCGCCGTGCAGCCCCCAGAACAGCTCGGGATTCTCCGCATCGCTGGCAACCACCCGACGACCAGCCGCGGTGACCAGCTCGACCGCCAGCAGGTTGTCGCAGGTCAGGCCGCACTTCCGCTCCAGCCAGCCGGACCCGCCGCCGAGCGTCAGCCCGGCGACCCCGGTCGTGGACACCCGCCCGCCGGTGGTGGCGAGTCCGTGGGGTTGCGTCGCCTGGTCCACATCGCGCCACAACGCGCCGCCGCCGACCGTCGCGGTCCGCGCCTCGGGATCCACCGACACCGAGTTCATCGCCCGCATGTCGATCACCAGGCCGCCGTCGACGGTGCTCGCCCCCGACACGCTGTGGCCACCGCTGCGCACCGCGACCTCGACGGAGTTCTGCTGCGCGAACGTCAACGCGGCCGCCACGTCGGCCGGATCCAGGCACTGCGCGATCAGCCGGGGCCGCGCCCGAACGGCACCGTTGAACAGGGCCCGCGCCTGTTCGTAGGCCTCGTCGTCGGGCCCGAGGACCGAACCCGTCATCCGCAGCTCGCCGACCATGTCCGTCATCGCACCCGCCCCCGCGCTGACGCTAATTCGCGGACGCCGCAAACGGCCAGAGAACTTCGGCCCCGCCCGCTGCGCCCGGAGGGGGATCGTCCGCGAGCGGGGCGGGCAGCGGACAATGGCGGCATGCGCGAAGTGGAGATCCGGGACGACATGATCCGGCTCGGGCAACTGCTGAAGCTGGCTGGCCTCGTCGAACACGGAGCAGAGGCGAAGGCACTGCTGGAAGACGGCCAGGTCGAGGTCAACGGAACGGTCGAAACCCGCCGCGGCAAACAACTCGTCGACGGCGACGAGGTACTACTCGGCAACGAAATCGTCCGAATCGTGACCCGCTGAAACCGCCAGGTCGGCGGCTCGTGAATAGCTAACCGGAATCTTCACCCAGGACAGCAAGAAGGCCGGTGCCCTGCGGACACCGGCCAAATGCCAGATCGGCGTTGCGCCGTCAGTGGAACGAGTCGCCGCAGGCGCAGGAGCCGCCCGCGTTCGGGTTGTCGATGGTGAAGCCCTGCTTCTCGATGGAGTCGACGAAGTCGATCACCGCGCCCTGCAGGTACGGAGCGCTCATCCGGTCGACGACCACGCCGAGACCCTCGAAGTCCCGTCGGGCGTCGCCGTCGAGGCTGCGCTCGTCGAAGAAGAGCTGGTAGCGCAGGCCCGCGCAGCCGCCGGGCTGGACGGCGATGCGCAGGTGCATGTCGTCGCGGCCCTCCTGGTCCAGCAGGGCCTTGGCCTTGTGGGCCGCCGCGTCGGTCAACGTGACACCGTGGGCGGGCGCCTCGCGCTCGGTCGTGGTGTTCGGGGCGGTCATGGACTCTCCCTAGAGGTCTCGCTCATCCGATTCCGGCGTGACGTACAACCACACCCGGAACCGGGCTATTCCCACGGGCGCCGCCCGGGGGCCTGTGTTCGGTCTTCTGCTGCCCATGGTGACACAGTCACGGGCCGAGCTGGTGTGATGCGGCTTGCGTATGTCGGATCCAGCCCGGCTGTCCGGTCTGGTGCAGGCCTGTACCAGGGCGTCGAATACCCTGGAGGAGTGAGGTTCCTTCGCCGTAGCAGCGCTGAGCAGACCGCCACCGACGAGTCCGACACCGAGACTGGTGCGTCTGCGGCGGAGCATGCCGCCAACCGCACGCCGAAGAAGGGCAAGCCGACTCCGAAGCGGCGGGAGGCCGAGGGCAAGCGGCGCGGCCCGGTCCCGCCACCGCCGAAAACGCAGCGGGAGGCGATCAAGCGGTCCCGCGGCAACAAGGAGGAGCGCCGACAGGCGGCGAAGGAACGCCGCGAGCGGATGATGCAGGGCGACGACCGCTACCTGATGCCCCGCGACAAGGGCCCGGTGCGGGCCTACGTCCGCGACCTGGTCGACACCCGGCGCCACCTGATGGGCCTGTTCATGCCGCTGGTGCTGATCGTGTTCGCCACCACCCTCGCGCAGAACCTGGTGGTCCAGCAGTACGCGACGCTGGCGTGCATGGTGCTGCTGGTGATGATGGTCGTCGAGGGCAGCCTGCTCGGCCGGTACGTGAACAAGCAGGTCCGCGCGAAGTTCCCGGACGCCAAGGACCGCCCGTTCTCGCTGGGCTGGTACGCCTTCACCCGCGCCATGCAGATCCGCAAACTGCGCGTCCCCCGCCCCCGCTACACCCCCAAAGACATCGCCAAACTCGGCTGAACGCCGGAGGTTTCGGTGGGATTGCGGACGTTTGTGCTCGGTGGGGCGCGGTCCGGGAAGTCCGCGCATGCCGAAGGGTTGTTGGCCGAGTCCGCGCCGGTCACCTACATCGCTACCGCTCGGCAGGATCCGGCAGACCGCGAGTGGGCCGAGCGGATCGCCGCGCACGTGGCCCGTCGGCCGGACACCTGGCGCACCGTGGAGGCCGGGGACACCGACTCGCTGCGTCGCTTGTTGGCCGATGCCGGTTCCGAGGCGTTGATGCTGGTGGATGACCTGGCGACCTGGCTGACCGGGGCTCTCGACGACGCCGGGGCGTGGGAGCGCGATCCGGCCGCGCTCGAAGTGGTGACCGGGCATTGCGCCGCGCTGGTCGATGCCGTCGCCGGGTGCGCGGCGCGGTTGGTGATCGTTTCCGCGGAGGTCGGCCTCGGGGTCGTACCGGCCACCCCGTCTGGAAGGCTGTTCCGGGACGAACTCGGCTCGCTCAACGCCCGGCTCGCCGACGTGTGCGACGAGGTCGTCCTGCTCGTCGCCGGACAGCCACTCCGGCTGCGCTGAACCGACACGGAGGTTTTCGCTTGTCCACCGACCAGAACGAGTCCGGCCCGATCGGGTTCCCGCCGGTACCGGCGCCGGATGAGCAGGCCCGGCGGCAGGCGGTCGCCCGGCAGGAGCAGCTGACCAAGCCCGCCGGTTCGCTGGGGCGACTGGAGGAACTCGGGATCTGGGTCGCGGCCCGGCAGGGCAACTGCCCGCCGCGCCCGTTCGCCCGCCCGCGGGTGATCGTCTTCGCCGGGGACCACGGCATTGCGGCGCAGGGCGTGTCGGCCTATCCCAGCGAGGTCACCGGCCAGATGGTCGGCAACTTCCTCAGCGGCGGTGCGGCGGTGAACGTGCTGGCCGCGAACGCCGGGGCGACGGTGCGCGTGGTGGACATGGCCGTCAACACCGACACCCCGCCGGTGGTCTCCGCGCACAAGGTGCGGCGCGGGTCGGGTGTGATCGACCGGGAGGATGCCCTCACCGCAGCCGAGGTGGACGCCGCGATCAGCGCGGGGCGCACCATCGCCGACGAAGAGGTGGACTCCGGCGCCGATCTGCTCATCGCCGGTGACATGGGCATCGGCAACACCACACCGGCCGCGGTGCTGATCGCCGCGCTCACCGGAACCGAGCCGGTGGCGGTCGTCGGTCGTGGCACCGGCATCGACGACAACGCATGGATGCGCAAGACCGCCGCGATCCGGGACGCGCTGCGCCGCGCCCGCAAGGTGCTCAACGATCCGGTGGCCCTGCTGCGGACCTCGGCCGGGGCCGATATCGCCGCGCTGACCGGGTTCCTCGCGCAGGCGGCGGTGCGGCGCACCCCGGTCCTGCTGGACGGCGTTGTGGTGGGCGCGGCGGCGCTGGTCGCCGAGGAACTCGCGCCCGGCTCGCGGCAGTGGTGGCTGGCCGGGCACCGCTCCGCCGAACCGGGTGGGCCGCTGGTGCTCGACCACCTCGACCTCGTCCCGGTCCTCGACCTGCAGATGCGGCTCGGTGAGGGCTCCGGGGCGTTGACCGCGCTGCCGGTGATCAACGCCGCGGTGCGGGTGCTCGGCGAGATGGCCACCTTCGCCCAAGCCGGTGTCGTCAGCCGCACCGAAACCGAGGCGACCGGCTCAACGCCGTGACGTTGGACGGTCTGCGCCTGGCGGTGTCGTGGCTGAGCGTGCTGCCGGTGTCCGCGCAGCGCGTCGACGACCGCACCTGCCGACAGGCGATCTCGTTCGCTCCCCTGGTCGGCGCGCTGGTCGGCGGGTTCGGGGCTGTCGCGCTGTGGGCGCTGACCGCGCTCGGTGCCCCCGCACTGCTGGCCGGACTGCTCACCGTCGCGGTGTTGGTGCTGGTCACACGCGGCATGCACGTGGACGGCCTGGCGGACACGGTGGACGGCCTGGGCTGCTACGGGCCGCCGGAGCGCGCGCTGAGCGTGATGCGCGACGGCGGAGCCGGGCCGTTCGCGGTGGTCGCGCTGATCCTCGTGCTCGGCGTGCAGGCGGCCAGCCTCGCCGAACTGGCGAACGCGCCGGTCACGGTCGTGCTCGCCTGCGCGGTGGGTCGCGCGGGTTTCGTGCTGTGCTGCCGCACCGGGGTGCCCGCCGCGCGGCCGGAAGGCATGGGTGCGCTGGTTGCGGGCAGCCAACCCACCTGGCTGGTCGCCGCTTGGTGGCTTGCCCTGTTCGCGGTCGCCGCGCTCGCCTTCGGCTGGCCCGTCGCGGTCGCGGTGGCCCTCGCGGCCGTCCTGCTCGCCGCGCTCACCTGGCACGTCCGACGCCGCTTCGGCGGCATCACCGGAGACGTCCTCGGCGCCGCCTGCGAACTCGCCACCACCGTCGTGCTGGCAGGCGCAGCCATCGCCTGACCCACCCGTTTCCGAGAAATGGAAAACCTGTTAGCTGAGCTTGGCCATCCAGCCGTGGGTATCGGCGCCCGTGCCGTGCTGGATGCTGGTGAGGCGCTCGCGCAGCTTCATCGTCATCTCGCCCGGCTGCCCGTTACCGATGGTGAACTCGCCGTCGCGGTGCTTCACGTGACCGACCGGGGTGATCACCGCGGCGGTACCGCAGGCGAAGACCTCGGTGAGCTCACCGGTGGTGGCCTTCTTCTCCCACTCCTCGACGGTGATCCGCCGCTCCTCCACCTGCATGCCGAGCTCCTTGCCCAACTCCAGCAGCGACGAACGGGTCACGCCGGGCAGCAGGCTGCCGCTGAGCGCCGGGGTCGCCAGGCGGGCGTCGGAACCCGACCCGAACACGAAGAACAGGTTCATGCCGCCCATTTCCTCGACCACGTGCCGCTCGCACGCGTCCAGCCAGACCACCTGGTCGCAGCCCTGCTCCACGGCCTCGGCCTGCGCGGCGAACGAGGCGGCGTAGTTCCCGGCGAACTTCGCCGCGCCGGTGCCGCCCGGCGCGGCGCGCACGTATTCGTGGCTCAACCACACCGTGACCGGCTTGACACCACCGGCGAAGTAGGAACCGCACGGGGAGGCGATCAGCGCGTAGAGGTAGGCGTTGGACGGGTGGTTGACCCCGAGGCCGATCTGGGTGGCGATCATGAACGGTCGCAGGTACAGCGCGCTCTCCTCGGCGGTCGGCACCCACGCCCCGTCGACGGCGACCAGCTCGCGCAATGACGCGAGGAACAGCTCCTCGGGCAGCTGGGCCATCGCGATGCGCTGCGCCGAACGCTGGAACCGCCGCGCGTTCTCGTCGGGCCGGAACGCCGCGATCGAACCGTCGGGCTGGTGGTACGCCTTGAGACCTTCGAAGATCGCCTGCGCGTAGTGCAGGACCGAGGTCGCCGGGTCGAGCTCCAGCGAGTGGTAGGGCTCGACGGCGGCGTCGTGCCAGCCGCGCTCCTCGGTCCACTTGATGGTCACCATGTGATCGGTGAAGTACCGTCCGAATCCCGGATCCGCCAATACGTCCGCGCGGCGCTCGTCGCTGGCCGGTAGCGGGTTCGGGGTCCGGGTGAAAGACAGCGCTCCAGTCATGCGCGTACCGTATCGCGCGCTTCAGAGCAGTGGAAACCGGATCTCCATAAGTTGGTCGTCCAAATATCCGGCCTCCGCTTACTGCCCGCTCAATGATCACAACCGATCGTGACGCACCGCCCTGGAACCGGTACTCCGGCGCATATGATGTGACCATGACGCAAGCCCAGAACACCCCGGTCCCGGTGGGGCCCACCACGACGTCGCAAGACGCACTGGCCGCCACCCTGGCGGCGTTGCTGCCGTTGGGCGGCGGCATGTTGATCATGCTCGGTTATGTGTGGATCGGTGTTTTCGGCGCGATCCTCGGCGTCGCCGGTGCGGTTGGCTGGGCGTTCTGGTGGCGCAACAAGCGCAAGGCGTTCTTCCCCGAGGACCTGCGCGGCGGTTCGGTCGGCGGCATCGGAGCACTCGTCGCCGTCATCGGGCTGCTGCTGTTCATCTCCATCTGAGCGCCCGCTTCCGAACCGCTGGCGATTTCGCGCGAAACCGTCCACTTCCCACTACGGGACGCGGCGATTTCGCGCGAAATCGCGACGGCCCCGCTACTGGCCGATCAGCAGTCCGTCCGGGAGGGACGGTAGCGCCCACTTCGGATCCGGTCGGGCGTCGCAATAGGTGCCGTCGAACGGGAACCGGCCCGCCTCGGCCAACTCGATCATCCGCTCGCCCTCGGCCTGCAACCTGCTCAGGTGACGATCGCCGAACCGGCCGGCGGCCAGCGCACCGGCCACTTCGTCCTCGTCCTTCCAGGACCAGCACCCGTCCGGGAACACCTCGACGTCCAGCACCCCGTCCACGCGCCGGACACCGGTCGCATCCCTGCCCAACGGCACTTCCAGGTTGACGTACCAGTTCCGGAAGGTGCCGTCGGGTTCGAAGAACCACCACACCGACGCCCAGCGGTGCTCGAACACCAAGCGCAGCGTCGAGGTGCCGCGCCAGGTCGACTTGGCGGGCACCCGAGGCCCGCTGAAGCGTTCGAACAACGGCATCTGGCGCGGCGAGCGACCATCCGGTGAGGTGGTGATCCGGATCGACGTGCCATCCAGCACCCAGCAGAGCAGCTGGTCACCGTCGTCCTCGACGACCCGTGCCGGATGGACGGTGCCCAGCGAGCCGTCCAACCGCCAGAAGCTGTAGAGCACTTCCTCGCCAGGCGCCCAGTTCAGCGATTCAGCACAGTTCAGCGATTCAGCACGGTTCAGCGATTCAGCCCAGTTGCTCGATTCAGCCCAGTTCAGCGATTCACCAGTGGTTTTCAGGGCAATTTTGCCGACACTCGGTTTGAGCATGACCCCGCCTTAGCTCCAATGACGGGACAGCCCTCCCGTCACCAAAGGACCGATTACTACGACTGCAAGCGTCGCAAGCATCGCAGAAATCGGCATGCTCATCGCCAGCACGACGGACACCCCCATGCCCAGGCACGCCATCCGCATCGGCCAGGTGCGGCCCTCGGCCAGCAGCACCCGCGCCGCGGCGTTCGCGAAGGCGTAGTGCACGAGCAGGCAACACACCGCGAAGGCCATCGCCGAAACGGGCGGCACCAGGAGTGCGACCGCCACCGCGGCGACACCGGCCGTCACATCCAACAGGTACGGCGTCCCGGCACTACCGGTTCGCCCCAGGGCACGCGGCAGGTCGCGGTCGTGCACCAGCGCCAACGCCGTCGAGCGGAACGACTCCAGGGCGCCGAGCAGCACCGGCAGCAGCGCCACCGCCGCGCCAACCCCGACCAGCGGCGCGAGGTCGGCCGCCGCGGCGGCGGTCAGCACGTCCCGGATCGGGGTCGGCGACAGCGCCAGCCGCGACCAGCCGAGTTGGTGCACCAACGCCGCCGTCACCGCCGCGAGCAACACGGTGAGCGCGGCGAACGAGATCACGGTGCCGCGCCGCATCGCCGACCAGGCGAACCGGTCCTGCTCCGAGGCGGGCGCGGTCAGCCGTTCGAAGCCGAGGTAGGCGAAGAACAGCACACCGGCCGCACCGGTGATGCCGACCGCGCTGTCGCTCAACGGCCGTCCAGCCGGAATCGGCGGAACCGGGTCGATCGCGAAGCACGTGACCACCACGAGGCCCAGCACCGCGACGGTAAGCACGAGCCACAGCCACGCGGCGCCGCCCCTGATCCGCAGCCCGACCGTCGCCGCCAGCACGACCAGCAGGATCGCCACCGCCGCGACCTGCGGCGCGGCCGCCGGTAGGAAGAACTCGCCCAGCACTCGCGCGATCGCGGCCATCGCGGCGACCTGCCCGGCCAGGTAAGCGCTGGCCCCGATGCGGGCGGGCAACACACCCATCCGGTCCCGCACGCACGCGTAGGTCGGGCCGGGACCGCGGTAGGCCACCGACTGGTGCGCGGTCGCCAGTGCCGCGCATGCCGCGGCCAGCAGCGCCACCAGCAGGCCCAGCGGCAGCCACGGACCGGCTGCCGCGGCCGCGGGCGCCGGAGCCACGAACACACCCACGCCGAGCATCCCGCCGAGCGCGAGCGCGATCGCACCGGTCCCGGAGGGGAGCTGGTCGCCCGATTCCACCTGTTGGGCCACGCGACCACCCTTACAGACGAACGTCGGCACGTGCAGCCGCCTGTCGGCTGACACATGGCGACGGGTCTCCCCCACGGTCAGGTTATGCGACGCCGGGCAGTGCGCGGCGCGCACCGATGCACACCGCCACGCCTTACCGACGTCCTGGTCGGTTTTACCGTCGCCGGGCGTTCTAGAGTGCGGAGAGCTTTGCTGACACCGCAGTGTTGACGCCGTGACCCGGAGGATGACCACGTGACGACCCCGAAACTCGCCCTGACCGACACCGCGGTGGCCAAGCTGACCGTTGACGCGCTGGTCGTCGGAACCGTGCAAGGCAGCGACGGCCTACAACTCGTGCCGGGCGCCGATCAGGTCGCGACCGCGTTCGACGGGGACCTGGTGAAGGTGCTCACCTCGCTGGGCGCGACCGGCAAGGCGGACGAGGTCGTCAAGCTGCCCGCCAGCGGCAAGCTGCGCGCCGACATCCTGGTGGCCGTCGGCCTGGGCAAGCCTTCGGCCGACGGCGGCGTGTCCGGCGAAGCGGTGCGCCGGGCCGCCGGTGCCGCCGCCCGCGCGCTGAGCGGCGTCACCCACGCCGCGACCACGCTGTCGGCGGTGGACCTCTCGGCGACCGTGCAGGGCACGGTGCTGGGCGCTTACGCCTTCACCACGTACAAGTCGCAGTCCGGCGACGAGCCGGTGTCCGAAGTGGACTTCGTGGTCGCCGATGCCAAGGCCGACGCGAACTTGCACGCGCTGAAGGGCGCCACGGCGATCGGCGAGGCCGTCAACACCGCCCGCGACCTGATCAACACACCGCCCAACGACCTGTTCCCGGCGTCCTTCGCCGAGCGCGCCGCCGAACTCGCGCGCGCCGCAGGCCTGGAGGTCGAGGTGCTCGACGACAACGCGCTGCGCAAGCAGGGCTTCGGCGGCATCCTCGGCGTCGGCGCCGGTTCCGCCCGCCCGCCCCGGCTGGTCCGGTTGCGGCACAAGGGCCCGAAGGCGGCCAAGAAGGTCGCGCTGATCGGCAAGGGCATCACCTTCGACACCGGCGGCATCTCGCTCAAGCCCGGCGCGAACATGGAGGAGATGACCTCGGACATGTCCGGGGCCGCCGGGGTGATCGCCACCATGCTGCTGGCCGCCCGGCTCAACTACCCGCTGGAGATCATCGCGACCGTGCCGATGGCCGAGAACATGCCGTCGGGCAGCGCCTACCGACCCGGCGACGTGCTGACCATGTACGGCGGCAAGACCGTCGAGGTGCTCAACACCGACGCCGAGGGCCGGCTGATCCTGGTCGACGCGATCACCCGCGCCTGCGAGGACGATCCCGACTACCTGGTCGAGACCTCCACGCTCACCGGCGCGCAGGTGGTCGCGCTGGGCAAGCGCACCCCCGGCGTGATGGGCAGCGAGGACTTCCGCGACCGGGTGGCGCGGCTGTCGCAGGCCGTCGGCGAAGGCGGCTGGCCGATGCCGCTGCCCGAGGAGCTGCGCGGCGACCTGGACTCCAAGCTCGCCGACCTGGCCAACATCACCGGACACCGCTGGGGCGGCATGCTGGCGGCGGGCATCTTCATCGAGGAGTTCGTCGCCGACGGCGTGCAGTGGGCGCACCTCGACATCGCCGGTCCGTCCTACAACACCAGCGCGCCGTGGGGCTACACGCCCAAGGGCGGCACCGGTGTCCCGGTGCGCACCATGGCGGCGGTGCTGGCCGACATCGCCGATCAGGGCTGATCGGGTGCGCTGAGTAGTCCTACTCCGTCGCGGTTGCGTATTTGTGATCTGAAACTCAAATGGATCGCCACGACACCGCGGCGGAGTGCAACCATGGGTCGATGACCGAATCGACACTGGACGCACCCACCGCGGTCCGGCACGGCTATCGGGTCGACGTGGTGTGGACCGGCAACACCGGGCAGGGCACCAGTTCGTACCGCAGCTACGAACGCACCCACGAGGTGCGCGCGGCGGGCAAGGACGCCATCGATGCCTCCGCGGACCCGGTCTTCCTGGGCGAAGCGGACCGCTACAACCCGGAAGAACTGCTGGTCGCATCGCTGTCGCAATGCCACATGCTCTGGTTCCTGCACCTCGCGGCGGACTGCGGCGTGGTGGTCACCGGCTACCACGACCAGGCGCGCGGGATCCTCACCGAGAACCCTGACGGCTCCGGGCAGTTCGAAGCCGTGGAGTTGGCACCCGAGGTCACGGTGGCCGACCGGGCCAGCGTCGACGTGGCCGAAGCACTGCACGAGCGGGCCCACGAACTCTGCTACATAGCCAAGTCGGTGACCTTCCCGGTCAACTGCACCCCCACCACCCGCATCGCCAACTGAAGTGCCTGCCCTTGGGCTCCTTCTGCGTAGCGGTGCGAGTGGAACCTCAGACGCCGTCTCGCAGAGAACATTCAGTGGCCGGAGTCTGAGAACGCGCGGCGGCGCAAGTGACGAGAGTGGGCCAAGCGGCTGGCGTCGCTTCAGGGACAAGAACAAGGACGACAGGCTCCGAGGTCTGATCGCACGGCGATCCCCGGCGATCAGTCGGCCGCGCGGCGGGACCGGTCGCGGAGGATGCGCTGGCGGGCCTGGTAGTCCCGCATCCGCTGCGGGTAGCCGACCTTGGCCACCTCGTACAGCGGGATGCCGATCCGGCGGGTCAGCCGGTGCGCCGCAGCAGGTCCGTCCACCCGCCGCCGGGTCCACTCGCCGTCGTGCGCTATGAGCATCAGCGTCGTCTCGGTCACGGTGGTCCGCGGCTCCAGATATCCCTCCACGCCCCGGCGTTGCGCGGACCAGCTGATCAGGTGCTCGGCATCGGCCGAACTCGCACCGCGCACCCCACCGGAACGTCGCCCGCGGAACCGATCGAACAGGCCCACCGCACTCGCCTCCCGTCCTGGGGATGGAAACAGCAGCCGTGCATTCGATGATGCCACCGCCGACATGGGGTGGGCGTGAAAAACGATCACCTGCGGTTGTGATGCTCGACAGGTGCAGCGCAGATCACCCGGCCCACGTCGCGTCGGCGCGTCGTGTGGTGACAAGATGGCTCTCAGGTGCCCCGTGACCTTTACGTCCGATGACACCGTCAGCTAGTCAATGTTGCCTGTCGAGGAGTGCGAAGTGACCGACACGTCCGCCGATCTGGTCATTCTCGGCGGCGGTTCGGGCGGCTACGCCTGCGCCTTCCGCGCGGCCGAGCTAGGCCTGTCCGTCGTCCTTATCGAAAAGGACAAGCTCGGTGGGACCTGCCTGCACCGAGGCTGCATTCCGACCAAGGCGCTGTTGCACGCTGCGGAGATCGCCGATGCCACCCGCGATGCCGACCAGTTCGGTGTGCGCGCGGTGCTGGAAGGCATCGACATCGACGGGGTCAACAAGTACAAGGACGACATCGTCGCCGGTCTCTTCAAGGGGCTGCAAGGCCTGGCCAAGGCGCACAAGATCACCCTCGTCGAAGGCGCCGGAACCCTGGTGGACGCCAAGACCGTCGAGGTGGGCGGTACCCGCTACACCGGCAAGAACGTGGTGCTGGCAACCGGTTCCTACTCCAAGACGCTGCCCGGCCTGGAACTCGGCGGCAAGATCATCGCCAGCGAGCAGGCGTTGAACCTCGACTTTGTCCCCGAGAAGGTCGTCGTGCTCGGCGGCGGCGTGATCGGCGTGGAATTCGCCAGCGTGTGGCGGTCCTTCGGCGCTGACGTGACCATCGTCGAAGCCCTCCCGCACCTGGTCCCCAACGAGGACGAGTTCGCCTCCAAGCGGCTGGAGCGCGCCTTCCGCAAGCGCGGCATCAAGTTCAAGACGGGTGTGAAGTTCACCGGCGCGCAGCAGACCGCGAGCGGCGTCTCGGTGAGCGTGGAGAACGGCGAGACCTACGACGCCGATGTGCTGCTCGTCGCGGTCGGACGCGGTCCGAACACCGCGGGGCACGGCTTCGAGGCCGCCGGGGTGCACATGGAACGCGGCTTCGTCCGCACCGACGAGCGGCTGCGCACCAACGTGCCGGGTGTCTACGCCCTCGGCGACATCGTGCCCGGCCTGCAGTTGGCGCACCGCGGCTTCCAGCAGGGCATCTTCATCGCCGAGGACATCGCCGGGCTGAACCCGCAGCCGATCGACGAGGCGGGCATCCCGCGGGTGACCTACTGCCACCCCGAGGTCGCCTCGGTCGGCCTGACGGAGGCCGCGGCCAAGGAACAATACGGTTCGGTGGAAACGTTTACCTATGACCTGGCTGGAAACGGCAAGAGCCAGATCCTCAAGACCCAAGGCGCGGTGAAGCTGGTCCGCGCCACCGACGGCCCGGTGGTCGGCCTGCACCTGGTCGGCGACCGCGTCGGTGAGCTCATCGGCGAGGCGCAGTTGATCTACAACTGGGAGGCGCTGCCGGAGGACGTGGCTCCGCTGGTGCACGCCCACCCCACCCAGACCGAAGCGCTGGGCGAGGCGCACCTCGCCCTGGCCGGCAAGCCGCTGCACGTGCACGGCTGACGTCGGCGCCACAGTCAGCCAGCACCCCGCCACACCACGAGGAGTCAGCAACAGATGGCCTTCTCCGTTCAGATGCCGGCACTCGGCGAGAGCGTGACCGAGGGAACGATCACCCGGTGGCTCAAGCAGGAAGGCGAGACCGTCGAGGTCGACGAACCCCTGCTTGAGGTCTCGACCGACAAGGTCGACACCGAGATCCCGTCACCGGCCGCCGGTGTGCTCCAGCGCATCATCGCCCAGGAGGACGACACCGTCGAGATCGGCGCCGAGCTCGCCTTGATCGCCGACAGCGGCGAGGCAGCGGCCCCCGCACCGGCACCGGCCGCCCCCGCAGCAGCTCCCGCCGAACAGCCGGTCGCCGAGCAGCCCGCGCCCCCGCAGCCGGAAACCCCGGCTCCGGCCGCCCCCGCTGGTGGCGCGGCGGGCACCGAAGTCAACATGCCCGCCCTCGGCGAGAGCGTCACCGAGGGCACCGTGACGCGGTGGCTCAAGCAGGTCGGCGAGACCGTCGAGGTCGATGAGCCGCTGTTGGAGGTCTCGACCGACAAGGTCGACACCGAGATCCCGTCGCCGGTTGCCGGCACCCTGCTGGAGATCGTCGCTGGTGAGGACGACACCGTCGAGGTCGGCGCCAAGCTGGCCGTGATCGGTGCCGCGGGCGCGGCTGCCGCCGCTCCGGCCGCACCGCCAGCGCCCCCGGCCCCGCCTGCTGCTCCGGCCCCGCCCGCACCTGCACCTGTGGCTCCGTCTGCGCCAGCTCCCGCCGCCACTGCTCCGGCACCTCCCGCGCCTGCGGCCCCGCCCGCGCCAGCTCCCGTCGAGCAGGCTCCGAACGGTGGTGCGCCGTACGTGACGCCGCTGGTGCGCAAGCTGGCCAACGAACACGGCATCGACCTGTCCGCGATCAGGGGCAGCGGTGTCGGCGGCCGGATCCGCAAGCAGGACGTGCAGGCCGCGATCGACGCCAAGCAGGCCGCCCCGGCACCAGCTGCCGCCACCGCCGCCCCGGCTGCGGCCGCCGCGCCGAGCGCCCCGGCGCCGGTGGTGGTGGAGCCTTCGGAGGAGGCCAAGGCGCTGCGCGGCACCACGCAGAAGATGTCCCGGCTGCGCCAGCTGCTGGCGCGCCGGATGGTCGAGTCGCTGCAGACCGCGGCGCAGCTGACCACGGTGATCGAGGTCGACGTGACCAAGATCGCCCGGCTGCGGGAGCGCGCCAAGGCGGGCTTCGAGGCGTCCGAAGGTGTCAAGCTCTCGTTCCTGCCGTTCTTCGCCAAGGCGACTGCCGAGGCGCTGAAGCTGCACCCGAAGCTGAACGCCTCGATCGACGAGGAGAACAAGCAGGTCACCTACCACGGTGCCGAGCACCTGTCGGTCGCGGTGGACACGGAGCGCGGCCTGGTCTCGCCGGTCATCCACGACGCCGGGGACCTCAACCTTGGCGGGTTGGCCCGCAAGATCGCCGATCTGGCGGCGCGGACCCGGAACAACAAGATCAAGCCCGACGAGCTCTCCGGCGGCACCTTCACCATCACCAACACCGGTAGCCGCGGCGCGCTGTTCGACACGCCGATCCTGAACCCGCCGCAGGTGGGCATGCTCGGCACCGGCGCGGTGGTGAAGCGCCCGGTCGTGGTCGCCGACGAGAACGGCGGCGACACGATCGCGATCCGCTCGATGGTCTACCTGGCGCTGTCCTACGACCACCGGCTGGTCGACGGCGCGGACGCCGCGCGCTTCCTGGCCACGGTCAAGCAGCGGCTGGAGGAAGGCGCCTTCGAGGCCGACCTGGGCCTGTGACACCGTCGTGAGTGCGCAGTAGCGCTCCAGTGCTGCTTCGCACTCACGACACTCGCACCTTTTCGCCCAGTGCGGGACGATTCTTGCTATGCGCGTGGTTGTCGCCGGTTCGTCCGGGCTGATCGGCACATCTCTGGTGGCGGCGTTGCGGCAGGCCGAGCACGACGTGCTCCGGCTGGTCCGCAGGCTCCCGGCCGCCCCCGACGAGCGGGGTTGGGATCCGGAGACCGGCAAGATCGATGCGGATGCGCTGGAGGGCGCCGACGCGGTCGTGAACCTGTGCGGCGCGGGCATCGGCGACAAGCGCTGGACGCCGGAGCGCAAGCGGCTGCTGGTGCACTCCCGGGTGCGGCCGACGGAGGTGCTCGCCGAGGCCGTCGCCGAACAGGGCGTACCGGTGCTGGCGAACGGTTCCGCGGTGGGCTACTACGGCAACAGCGGTTCGAAGCCGGTGACCGAGTCCGGCGAACCGGGCACGGATTTCCTCGCCGACCTGTGCCGCCGCTGGGAGGCCGCGACCGAGGCGGCGTCCCGGGCCGGTGTCCGCGTGGTGCTGTTGCGCAGCGGCCCGGTGCTCTCGCCCGCCGGTGGGTTGCTCGGCCAGCTCCGACCGCTGTTCGCGATGCTGCTCGGTGGCCGACTCGGCGATGGAACCCAGTACCTGCCGTGGATTTCGCTGGACGACGAGGTCGCCGCGATCCGCTTCGTGCTGGACCGGCCGGAGATCTCCGGTCCGGTCAACCTCACCGGCCCCGCACCGGTCACGAACGCGGAGTTCACCCGAGCGCTGGGCGAGGTGCTGGGCCGGCCCGCGCCGTGGATCGTGCCGGGCTTCGCATTGCGGGCCGTGCTCGGCGAGATCGCCGAGCAGGCCTTGGGCGGGCAGCGCGCATTGCCGACGATGTTGGAAGCGCACGGCTTCACCTTCCAGCATCCGTCGGTCGGGTCGGCGCTGGCGGCGGCCGTTTCGTCGTGAACCGCACGGTTCGCACGGGCGCTTCGAGTTCGTCCGGTCGGCGCGGGCGTAGCCTTGCCGCGTGAGTCGTGCCAATATGTCGTGCCGCGCATCCACAGCCGCAGTGGAAGTGCGTGACCTGGGAACCATCGATTACCTCTCCGCCTGGGACCTGCAGCGCGAGCTGGCCACCGGCCGCGCCGAGGAGCAGAATCCGGACACCGTGCTCTTGCTGGAGCACCCGTCGGTCTACACGGCGGGCAAGCGCACCACACCGGAGGACCGGCCGACGGACGGCACGCCGGTCATCGACGTGGACCGCGGCGGGAAGATCACCTGGCACGGACCTGGGCAGATCGTCGGTTACCCGATCCTGAAGCTGGCCGACCCGATCGACGTGGTCGATTACGTGCGCCGGTTGGAGCAGGCGCTGATCTGGGTGTGCGATCAGTTCGGACTCGAAGCGGGCCGGGTCGACGGCCGCAGCGGGGTCTGGCTGCCCGCCGACGACGCGCGCCCTGAGCGCAAGATCGCCGCGATCGGCATCCGGGTGCAGCGCGGCGTCACGATGCACGGACTGGAGTTGAACTGCAACGCAGACCTCAGCTCGTTCGACCGGATCGTGCCGTGCGGCATCAGCGACGCGGGCACCACTTCGCTGAGCCTGGAAACCGGTCGGACGGTCACCGTCGCTGATGCGTTGCCGCTGGTGCGGCGGGCGGTGCTGGAAGCGTTGGACGGCGTGCTGCCGGTCGCCGAGCGCAACATCCCGCGCAGGCAGGCGACGGCCGCGGGCGTGACGCTCGCACTGGATCCGAGCCTGCGCTGATCCGGATCGACTGACAGATCTACACCACTCCTCTAGTATTCCAGAATTACGGACTACTAGAGGAGTGATGTCATGCCGTTGTCCCGTCGCAGCCTGCTGGCCGCCGCCGCAGGGGTGGCGCCGCTGCTGCTGATCGCGCCCAGCGCAGTCGCCCAGTCGCCGCCGAGCCAGCCGGACCTGGCGACCCCGGAGGGCTGGCTGACCTGGCTCAGCACGCACCGCGATCAGGTCGGCATCGTCGTCGACGACGGGCGCGGGCAGCGACTGGTGCACCGTCCGAACGCCGCCGAGCCGCTGGCCTCGGCCGTCAAGGTCGTGCACCTGGCCGCCTATTCGATCGCCGTCGCCAAGGGCCGGTTGGACCCCGCGGAGCAGATCCGCGTCGGCGACTGGGAGCGGTTCTACGTGCCGCTCGACGGCTACGCGCACGCGAACGCGCTCAAGTACCTCGGCATCCCCACCGACCCCACGGGCCTGTTCGCGGCCGATCCGGAACACCGCGTGGCGCTCGACGACATGGCCTCGGCCATGATCATGTTCAGCGACAGCGCCGCACCCGACTACCTGCGCAACCGGCTCGGCGATGCCGCATTGCAGCAAGCGGCCGCAGCGGGCGGCTGGTCCCGCCCGGACATCCGGTCCATGTGCGCGGAGTACCTGTTCCTGGCGCTGCCGGAGCTCGCGCCGCCCGCACAGCTGCCGACCCCGGCCCGGCGGATCTTCGGCTACGCCCTGGAACGCCGCTTCAGCAACGACGCCGAACTGCGCAAGCGCATGCTGGATCGGCTGCTGCGGGGCAGCCTGCCGCCGTACGAGCAGCAGTGCGAGTGGGGCTCGGACACGATGTCGGCGACGGCGGCGCAACTGGCCGCGCTGCACCACGCCGTCGCCACCGGCGTCCTCCCGGCCGAGACCGCCCGCACCCACCTGGAACGACCGCTCAGCGGCAACCTGCCGCCCGGCGTGCTGGGGATCGGCATCAAGGGCGGCAGCCTGCCCGGGGTCCTGACCTGCGGGATATCGGTGCGGCGGCAGGACGGCACCGTCGCCTCGGGAGCCCTGCTCTCGCACGGCGACATCACGCTGGACCAGCTCGGCACGGGTGACCCGGGGTTGCCGCTGCTGCTGGCCATCGAAAACCCGCAGTGGCGGGACCGGTTCGCGCAGACACTCACCGGCTGAGGCAAGCTCGACCGGTGACATCGGAGGACTTGCACCAGCGGATCGCGGCACTCGAAGAACGCGTTGCGGCACTGGAAGGCCCGCGGCGCGCCGACTCGGTCGAACCCAGCGGCGGTGTCGTGCAGTACGAGGGCAACCTGGTCGAACCGGTCGAACTGGAGTGGCGGATCCAGGTCGACCCGGCCTGGGTGCTCGCCATGGACGACGGCCCGCGCGCCGATGTGCTGGCCGCGCTCGGGCACCCGGCGCGCGCCGCCATCGTGCGCCTGCTGGCGCAGGAAGGCGCCCAGCCCGCCGCGGCCCTGCAGACCGCGGCGGACCTGGGATCCACCGGCCAGCTCTACCACCACCTGAAGAGCCTGACGTCCTGCGGCCTGGTGGAACAGGACAAACGGGGTTCCTACCGGCTACGCCCCCAAGCCACGATCCCGGCCCTGATCCTGCTCACCGCGGCCTCCGACATCGCAGGTCAACTCCACCCCGACCGCACCCACCCGTTCAGGTGAGAGGTGAAGGGCACCTTTGACCGGCATAGTCGGCCAAAGGTGCCCTTCACCCGAAAAAAATCAGAGTTGTGGGGCGATTTCGGATGCGACCAGGTCGAGGTGGTCCAGATCGGTCAGGTCCAGCACCTGGAGGTAGAGGCGGGTGATGCCGGTGCGCTCCCGCCAGGTGCCGATCTTGTCGACCGCCTCGGCGGGAGTGCCCGCCAGCCCGGCGGCGCGCAGGTCGGCAACCTCCCAGCCGATGGCCTCCGCCCGGCGGGCGAGCTCCGCTTCGTCCTTGCCCACGCACAGCACCAGAGCGACGGAGCGCACCACTTCGCCCGCGTCCCGGCCGATCGCCGTGCACGCCGCGCTCACCCGCTCGAACTGCTCGGCGGCCGTGTCGACGTCGGTGAACGGCAGGTTGAACTCGTCGGCGAACCGCGCGGCCAGTTCCGGAGTGCGCTTCTTGCCCTTCCCGCCGATCAGCACCGGTGGGCGGGGCCGCTGCACCGGCTTGGGCAGCGCGGGCGAGTCGGCCAACTGGTAGTACTCGCCCTGGAATCCGAAGGTCTCACCGGGCGGGGTGTCCCAAAGCCCGGTGATGATCTCCAACTGCTCGGTGTAGCGGTCGAACCGCTCCTTCAACGACGGGAACGGGATGCCGTAGGCGGTGTGCTCCTCCTCGTACCAACCGCTGCCGAGGCCGAACTCGACGCGCCCGCCGGACATCTGGTCGACCTGGGCGACGGAGATCGCCAACGGCCCGGGCAGCCGGAAGGTGCCAGCCGACATCAGCGTGCCCAACCGGATCCTGCTGGTCTCGCGGGCCAGCCCGCCGAGCGTCACCCATGCGTCGGTCGGGCCGGGCTCGCCGGTCACCGATCCCATCTTCAGGTAGTGATCGGAGCGGAAGAAAGCGTCGTAGCCGGTTGCCTCGGTGTGCTTGGCCACCCGCAGCAAGTCGTCGTAGGTCGCGCCCTGCTGGGGCTCGGTGAAGATCCGCAACTTGAAGTTCTCACTCACGGCTCCCGAGGCTAGTAGCAAGATCTGCCCGACGCCGCAAACCGGCTCAGGTCGTTCGCAAGCCGATGAGGACCCGCTCCACGCACTCCCCGATGTCGGCGCGGGCCTGCTTGGGCGATCCGGATCCGGCGATCGCGGTGGCCCCCGCCGACAGCGCGCCGAACATGACCCGGGACAGCGCCTCGATCGGCAGCGGGTCGATCTCACCCGTCTCGACCAGCGCCGTGACCACACCGCGAACCACGCCGAAGGTGTGGGCCTCCTCGGCCGCCCGCCAGCGATCCCACCCCATCACCGCTGGCCCGTCCTGCACCACGATGCGCTGGTAGGACGGTTCGAGGCAGACCTCCAGGAAGGCCCGCAGCCCAGATCTCGTTGCCTCCCACGGACTTCCGGTGCCCGAGATGACCTCGGCCAGCCGGGCGACCACGTTGGTCTCCACCGCGTCGAAGGCGGCCTCGAACAGCGCCTGCTTCCCGCCGAAGTGGTGGTAGAGGGCGCCTTTGGTGACGCGGGCGCGCTTGGCGATCCCGTCCAGCGAGGTGCCCGCGTAGCCGTGTTCGGTGAACAGCTCCACGGCGGAGTCCACCAGTGCCTGCCTGGTGCTTTCCGAGTACTCCACGCGTCGTGGTCGAGCTGTCGCCATGTTCACAACCCTATGACATACCGACGGTACGCAGCCGTGGTACCTTCGGTGCACCAACATACTCTCGGTATGCCGCACACCTGGGGTATCACCCCGGTCCGACCCCGGAGAGCCGAACATGAGTTGGAACGACTTCCACCAGCGGCAGCACTCGATCCAAACGGTGCTCGACAACGCTCGCCGAAGCCCATCCGAGGCCGTGACCCAGGTGCCCGCACCCTTCACCGACTCGGCCGAACTGCTGCGCGCTCTGCACTACAAGTGGAACCAGCAGCTGACCGGCCGCATCGAGGTCGCACTCGCCGCGACCGAAGACGCCCCGCACGACGACCGCGTCCAGTCGGTCACGGCGGCGTGGCGCCAAACCGCCGCGGCCAACGCAGTGCTGCGCGACGTGCTCGACCAGCACAGCGCGCATCCCGCGCTGGAGGCCTGCGCGGCAGGTGAGCAACGGATGCTCGCGCTCGCCGCCGGACTCGCCGAGCACACCGAGCCCGCCAAGGACATCGCCCGCGTCGGCATGGCCTTCCTGCAGCTCCTGCGCGCCACGCCCAGCGACCCGCGCGGTGGTTGGCGGCGCAAGCTCATGCCGAGCTTCTGAGTTCCACCCATCGCCGCGTTTCCACGTCGGCCGGCGCCTGGACCAGCACCGTCGTCGAGTCGTCCGGCTGCAACAGCGAACACGTGAACCGCAGGCGATGGCCCCCGGACAACACCGTGACCGGCCAACTGCCGAACTCCCGCACCGCTCGACAGCTCCACCAGTGGTCCAGATCCGGACGCAGCTCGCGCAAGCGCTCCATCACACCGGAATCGTCCGGGTACCGATCGGCGCGCACTCGGAAGCGGAGGAACAGCTCATAGAGGAACCGCTCCTCGGGCACCAGCATTTCCTCCAGCCGATGACTGCTCGCCAAGGTCAGCAAGAGATTCGGTCGACCGGAAAGCGCAGGCTCCGGCCATACCGCCGCGTAGGCGGCGTTGCCCGCCAGCACGTCGTACCGCCGGTTCAGCACCAGCGCCGGGGTCAGCGGCCAACTGTCCAGCATCGGCCGCAGCCACTCGACCGCCCCATCATCTTCCGCGGCATCGTCGGCCACGTAGCCCCCGAGTGCCAGCAGGTGCCGCCGCTCGTCGCGCGCCATCCGCAAGGTGCGGGCCAGCGCCTCCAGAACCTCGCGCGAGGTCTGCACCCGCCCCTGCTCCAGCCACGTGTACCAGGCCAGACCAACCCCCGATGCCGCCGCGACCTCCTCGCGGCGCAGTCCCGGAGTTCGGCGCCGACCGGTGGTCACGACCCCGAAATCGGCCGGATCGACGTGCTCCCGGATTGCGCGCAGGAACGCGCCGAGTTCCCGGCGCCGGAAGTCCGCTGCGGTCGTCACGACGCCAGCCTATGACCTGGGGTCACCGCATAGATCCGCTGCTGGCTGGGATGCACTGCGGCGACCACGCTAGGCGCCGTCCACCCCGAACCGGAAGGAACGGCCCGTGTCCCAACAGCTTTGGCGCCGCAACCCAGACTCCTCGAACCTGCCCGAACCCCGGTCGTTCGTGCGCGTGTTCGTCGCCCCGGAAGAACTTGAATCCACCACTGCCTGGTACGAACGGCTGCTCGGTGTCGAGCGCGACATGGTCATGCCTTACCCGGAGAAGGACCTCGCGCTCAACGCGGTCGGCAGCTTCCTGATCATCGCTGGAACCGACGAGTCGCTGGCCCCGTTCCGCCAGACCGTCGGGACCCTGCTGGTCCCCGACATCGGCCCCTACGAGCAGCGCTTCCAGCAGGAGGGGCTGGAGTTCGTCCAGCAGCGGTTCCGGGCCCCGGTCGGCGAAGGATTCACCGTCCGCCACCCGGACGGCACGGTGATCGAGTACGTCCACCACCGGCCCATCGCCGACGAGCTCGGCTGATCGCCTGCGGCGTCGGCCCAGGTGGTGACCGTTCTCACCCTTTCGGACCGGGGAGATCGAAGGCGTAGCCTGGGCGTCGTGACTGTCGCGCCGGAGGGTCGGAAGCTGCTGCGGCTGGAGGCCCGCAACAGCCAGACGCCGATCGAGAAGAAGCCGTCGTGGATCAAGACCCGCGCACGGATGGGCCCCGAATACCAAGAGCTCAAGGGTCTCGTCCGCCGCGAGGGCTTGCACACCGTCTGCGAAGAGGCGGGCTGCCCCAACATCTTCGAATGCTGGGAGGACCGCGAGGCGACCTTCCTCATCGGCGGTGACCAGTGCACCCGCCGCTGCGACTTCTGCCAGATCGACACCGGGAAACCGGCCGAACTCGACGTCGAGGAGCCGCGCCGGGTCGCCGAGTCGGTGCAGGCCATGGGCCTGCGCTACTCCACGGTGACCGGGGTCGCCCGCGATGACTTGGCCGACGGCGGCGCCTGGTTGTACGCCGAGACGGTGCGGGAGATCCACGCGCTGAACCCGGGCACCGGTGTGGAACTGCTCATCCCGGACTTCAACGCTGAACCCGACCAGCTCGCCGAGGTGTTCGGCTCCCGGCCGGAGGTGCTCGCGCACAACGTGGAGACGGTGCCGCGGATCTTCCGCCGCATCCGGCCGGGCTTCCGCTACGAGCGGTCGTTGAAGGTGCTCACGATGGCCCGCGAGGCGGGGCTGGTGACCAAGTCGAACCTGATCCTGGGCATGGGCGAGACCCCGGAGGAGGTGCGCCCGGCGCTGCAGGACCTGCACGACGCGGGCTGCGACATCATCACCATCACCCAATACCTGCGGCCCAGCGCGCGGCACCACCCGGTGGACCGGTGGGTCAAGCCGGAGGAGTTCGTGGCGCACACCGAGGCCGCCGAGGAGATCGGTTTCCCCGGTGTGATGGCGGGCCCGCTGGTGCGCTCCAGCTACCGGGCCGGCCGCCTGTACGCCAAGGCGACCGTGCACCGCGGCATGCCACTGCCGGACGACCTCTCCCACCTCGCCCAAGCGGGTACCGCCGCCCAAGAAGCCAGCAGCCTGCTCGCCCGCTGATCTTTTCCCGAGTGAGGGGCACCCGTGACCAAGTAACTGGGTCACGGGTGCCCCTCACGCTTCAGCTGACGGTGTGATCAGGGATGGAGTTCACGGGTCGGTTACGCATCCGGACCGCCGCTGCACCTGGTTGAGCCAGCGCCGTATCCTGAAAACCATGGCCAAGCAGGACCAGGACAAGGCAGCCAAGAAAGCGGCGGCCAAACAGCGGCGCCAGGCGACTCGGGGCCGCATCAAGCAGATCTTCGAGGCGTTCAAGATGCAACGCCGGGAGGACAAGCTGCTCGTCCCGCTGATGCTCGGGGCGTTCCTCGGCGTAACCGTCGTGGTGTTCCTGGTGGGCATGATCTGGAACGTGCACTGGGTGTTCCTCCCGGTCGGCCTGGCTTTCGGTCTGTTGGCCGCAGTGATCATCTTCGGGCGGCGGGTGCAGGCCAACGTCTACCGCAAGGCCGACGGACAGCCCGGTGCGGCCGGATGGGCGTTGGACAACCTGCGCGGCCGGTGGGTGCTGAACCAGGCCGTGGCGGGCACCGCCCAACTCGACGCGGTGCACCGGCTGATCGGTCGGCCCGGCGTCGTGCTGGTCGGCGAGGGCGCCCCGCACCGGGTCAAGTCGCTGATGTCGCAGGAGAAGAAGCGGGTCGCCAGGCTGGTCGGCGACACCCCGATCTACGAGATCGTGGTCGGCACCGAAGAGGGTCAGGTCCGGCTGAGCAAGCTGCAGCAGCGGATCATGAAGCTGCCTCGCAACATCGGCCCCGGCCAGATCGACTCGATCGAGAACCGGTTGGCGGCGCTGGCCAGCCGCGGCAACGCGATGCCCAAGGGTCCGATGCCGCAGGGTGCCAAGATGCGCAACGTGCAACGCGCCGTCCGCCGCGCGAAGTAGGTCCCGACCGCGAGCGCAGTTCATCCGCAGGAATGTGAGAAGCGGGCCCGGGATCAACTCGGGCCCGCTTCTTCGTGGGCTTGGCTCAGCGGCTGAGGACGATGGTGCCGCTGAGGCGGTCGTGCCAGGAGCGGCCGTCGAAGTTCCACACCACCGCCGGGATGATCAGCAGCGTCAGCCCGCAGCGCAGGATCGCGCGCAGCGGCCCCACCATGCCGGTGCTGTCCATCCGCGCGACCCAGATCCGCAGCATCGCCATGCCCGGCGTGACGCCGAAGAACGACACCGGCACGACCGTGATCACGAACCAGGTCAGCAGGCTCCAGTCACCGGGGTAGTTCGGCACCGTGAACGCGGCGGTGACCAGCGCCGCCAGCACGATGTCGATCAGGAACGCCAACGCGCGTCTGCCCAGCGGCGCCGCGGACCCGGGACCGTCCTCGGGCAGGCCGAGCTTCTCGCCGCGCCACTTGGGCCGCACCTCGTCCGCCTGCTCCCGCGCGTGGTTCAATGCGCCTTTCGGGCCGTCCAGCCACGAGCCGATGACTCTTCGCACGTCATCCAGGGTACGGTGCCACACCAGTGCTGCCGTCGGAGCACCACTGTCGGCCGGTTCGCGCAACCCCAGCCACCCGAACAGGTGGCAGTTAACGCCCACGAAACATTCAAGTGACGGCAGGGCAACACCCATGACATACCGTGGGCGCCGAGCCGGCGACGGAATCTTGGCATGGCGTCGGTGAGCTGTACGAGTGCGTGAAGGAGCCACCGAGGTTGTTCAAGAATCCTGACGAGGTCCTGCGCTTCATCGCTGATGAAGACGTGAAGTTCGTCGATGTCCGGTTCTGCGATCTACCGGGCGTGATGCAGCACTTCACGGTTCCCGCCGCGTCGTTCGACCAGGATGCGTTCACCGAGGGACTGGCCTTCGACGGCTCCTCGGTGCGCGGCTTCCAGTCGATCCACGAATCGGACATGCTGCTGCTGCCGGACCCCTACACCGCGCGGGTGGACCCGTTCCGTGCCGAGAAGACGCTGATCCTGAACTTCTTCGTGCACGACCCGTTCACGCTGGAGCCCTACAGCCGCGACCCGCGCAACATCGCGCGCAAGGCCGAGCAGTACCTGGCCGAGTCCGGCGTGGCCGACACCGCGTTCTTCGGCGCCGAGGCCGAGTTCTACATCTTCGACTCGGTCAAGTTCGGCGAGGACGCCAACAAGACCTTCGCCGAGGTCGACTCGATCGAGGGCTGGTGGAACACCGGCCGCGACGAGGACGGCGGCAACCGGGGCTACAAGACCCGCTACAAGGGCGGCTACTTCCCGGTCTCCCCCTACGACCACTTCGCCGATCTCCGCGACCAGATGGTCCAGCAGCTGATCGGCTCGGGCTTCACCATCGAGCGCGCGCACCACGAGGTCGGCACCGGCGGACAGGCCGAGATCAACTACAAGTTCAACACGCTGCTGCACGCGGCGGACGACTTGCAGCTGTTCAAGTACGTCATCAAGAACACCGCCTGGCAGCACGGCAAGACCGCGACGTTCATGCCCAAGCCGCTGTTCGGTGACAACGGTTCCGGCATGCACACCCACCAGTCGCTGTGGAAGGACGGCAACCCGCTGTTCTACGACGAGTCGGGTTACGCCGGCCTGTCGGACACCGCGCGCTACTACATCGGCGGCATCCTGCACCACGCGCCGAGCCTGCTGGCCTTCACCAACCCGACGGTGAACTCCTACCACCGCCTGGTGCCGGGCTTCGAAGCCCCGGTGAACCTGGTGTACTCGCAGCGCAACCGCTCCGCGTGCATGCGCATCCCGATCACCGGTGCGAACCCGAAGGCCAAGCGGGTCGAGTTCCGCTGCCCGGACCCGTCCGGCAACCCGTACCTGGCGTTCGCCGCGATGATGATGGCCGGTCTGGACGGCATCAAGAACAAGATCGAACCGGCCGAGCCGATCGACAAGGACCTCTACGAGCTGCCGCCCGAAGAGGCCAAGAACGTGCCGACCGTGCCGGACAGCCTGGCCAAGGTCATCGACAACCTGGAAGCCGACCACGACTTCCTGCTGGAGGGTGGCGTGTTCACCCCCGACCTGATCGAAACCTGGATCAGCCTGAAGCGGGAAGATGAGATCGACCCGATCCGGCTGCGGCCGCACCCGCACGAGTTCGCGCTGTACTTCGACGTGTGATCCGCTGGACCGCTCGGTGAGCGGGGTGGGGACTTCGGTTCCCACCCCGCTTGCTTTTTCCCGCCAGGCGGTAGCATCCGGTGTTATTAGCGCAGAACCGCAGCGAATGGCGGTGCCCTGGCCGGATCAGATCCCCTGCCACGGCGAGATCAGCGCACCGACGGTGCCGGGTTTGAACCGCAGCAGCGAACCGGCGTATGGGTCGGCGAGCAGGGCGTGTTCGTCGTAGCCGAAGCACGCCGAGGTCACGTACATCTCCTCCAGCCGCGAGCCACCGAAGGTCAGGCTGGTGATCCGCCTGGTCGGTGCCCACAACACGGTTTCGAGGTCCCCGCTGGGCGCGTACCGGTGGATCCGGCCGGTCCAGTGCATCGCGACCCACACGCAGCCTTCGGCATCCACCGCGATGCCTTCCGGGCTGCCCTCGGATTCCGCGCACACCACCCACTGCCGCCCGGCGATCGCCCGCGCCCGTTCCACGTCGTAGTCGTAGACCCAGATGGTGCGCGTGTCGACCAGGTACATCCGGCGGCCGTCCGGACTCCAGGCCAGGCCACCCGCGCCGGTCACACCGTCGACCAGCAGCCGAGCGCGGTCGCTTTCGAGCACGTACAGCGCGCTGGCGCGCAGGTCGCGGGCATGCGTCAGGGTGCTGGCCACGAACCGTCCAGCCGGGTCGCAGGCGCCGATGTTCATCCGGTCGCCGTTGCGCACCTGCACCACCGGTTCCAGCGCGGCACGCCCCAAATGCACCCGCGCGAAACCGTGCCCGGCGGCGGCGATCAACTGCCCGTGCCTGGTGGCCCCCAGCGCGGTCACGACACCCGGCAGCACCCGCACTTCGTCGATACCGGAATCCCGGTGATAGGTGTGCAATTCGCGGCGCAAGAAATCCACCCAATGCACACAATTGAGCGCCGACATCCACAACGGGCTCGCCCCGCACAGCGCCTGCCGATCGACGAGCAGCTCGAAGTCCACGGACATCGACTCCTCCAGCATCGCCGACCACGCCTGCCCCTGATCGTCGAGGCTACTGGCGAATTCGAAAACTCGGGACCGCCGACCGGGTTCGCCAAAAAATGTCCAATGCGGACAACACAGCAGCTGCGTTGCCCCACGATGCATCGTCCGGACGAATCTGATTGCCGCCATCGCGGGCAACCGAACAATTGCCGACAACTTTGTCCAAATAGTCCACAACACACGCTCCGGCGCAGGTCAACTGCCCGAAACCGGCGGAATTTCCCGAACGAAGCAAACCCGGTCGTGCCCCCGGCCATCGTAATTCTGGTGCACCGGTACCCCATCGATTTCGGCATCACCCGGAACCAACTGGAATCCCATGCGCCGGTGAAAACCGATCGATCCGGTGTTCGCCGGGGAGGTGATGCAGTGGACGCGGCTGCGCCCGGCACGGGAAGCGACGTCGAAAAATGCGGTGTAGAGCTGGCGCGCGAGTCCCCTCCCGCGCAGCGCCGGATCGACGCCGACAAAGTGGATGTAGGCCTCCGCCGGGTGGTCGAAGGACAGGAATCCGACCAGAAAGCCCACCATTCGACCGTCCTGCTCGGCGACGAAGCTCGTGCCGGAGAAATGCTGCAGGAACAACCGCGGCACCAGCAACGACAATTCGCGGGCCGCCGCCGGGGCGCGGGAATCCGTCCACCACGACTCGATCGCCGCCACGATCCGCAGATGGTCGCGTTCTTCGGCCTGGCGCAGCTGATCGGTCACGGCACCCACCCTAGGCGGCGGTCACGAGTCGTAGAAGACCCGCTCGACCACCGCGCGGGCGCGCCGCGTCACCCGGAGGTAGTCGTCGACGACCTCACCGGTGTCCACCCCGGCCGGATAGCCCAGAGCCGCTGCCACCGCGCTGAGTTCCCGTGTCTGCTTGGGAAGCTGATCGCCGGGCTTGCCTCGGACCAACATCACCGCGTTGCGCACCCGCATCGCCAACGTCCACGCCTCGATGAGCTCGTCGGCGTCACCGGCAGCCAGCAGGCCGACGCCGGCTGCGGCGCGCAGCCCGTCCACCGTCGACGTGATGCGCAGTTCGCCGAACTCGTGCGCATGCCGCAGTTGCAGGAGTTGCAGCGTCCACTCCACGTCGGCCAGACCACCGCGGCCGAGCTTGGTGTGCGTGGCCGGGTCAGCGCCGCGTGGCAGCCGCTCGGAATCCACCCGCGCCTTGATGCGGCGGATCTCCCGGACCTTCGACTCGTCCAGCCCACCGTCTGGATATCGGATCGGATCGATGGCGTGGCAGAACCGCTCCCCCAGGTCGGCGTCGCCCGCGACCGCACGCGCCCGCAGCAGGGCCTGCGCCTCCCACACCTCGCCCCAACGCCGGTAGTACGACAGGTAGGAATCCAGGGTCCGCACCGGCGCACCCCGCCGTCCCTCCGGCCGCAGATCGATGTCGACTTCCAAAGCCGGATCCTGGCTCGGCGCACCCAGCAGGCGCCGCACCTGCTCGACGACCGCAGTGGCGAACCGAACGGCCGTGGTCTCGTCGGCGCCGCCGACCGGCTCGCACACGAACAACACATCAGCGTCGGAACCGTAACCGAGTTCGGCGCCGCCCAGACGCCCCATGGCGATCACCGCGATCCGCGCCGGAACCTCCGCCGCGGACCGGCTGGCCACATCTCGCACGGACACGTCCAGCGCCGACTCCAGCACCGCCACCCAGATGCTGGACAGCGCCCGGAACACCTCTGCCGGTTCCGCCAGACCGAGCAGGTCACCGCACGCGATGCGCAGCAGTTCGTGCCGCCGCAGCGAACGCGCCGCCGACACCGCCCGCTGCGGATCCGAATACCGCGCCACCGCACTGCGCAGCGACGCCGCGGCCTCCATCGGATCGCGTTCGGCCAGGGCGGGCGTGTCCGACAACAACCGCAGCACTTCCGGGGCACGCACCAGCAGTTCCGGCACCAGCTTCGAGGTGCCCAACAACTGCGCCAACCGTTCGGCGACCACGCCTTCGTCACGCAGCAGCCGCAGGTACCACGGCGTTTCGGCCAACGCCTCGGACACCTTGCGGTACGCGAGCAGGCCGCCGTCCGGATCCGGGGTGCGCGCCAGCAGATCCAGCAACATCGGCAACAACGTGCCCTGGATGCTCGCCCGCCTCGACACCCCCGACGTCAACGCCCCGATGTGCCGCAGGGCGCCTTCCGGGGACGTGTAGCCAAGCGCTGCCAGCCGCTCGACAGCCGCCGAGGTCGTCAACCGCAGCGCCGCAGTCGGCACCTTCGCGACGGCTTCCAGCAGCGGACGGTAGAAGAGCTTCTCGTGCAGCCGCCGAACCCGGTTGCCGTGCCTGCGGAATTCCGCGACCAGGGCCTGCGCGGCGGTGTTGCGACCGGAGGAGCGCAGGCCGACCGCGCGGGCGAGCACGCTCAGCGCGTCGCTGTCGTCGAACGGCGGGAACAGGTGGGTGCGACGCAATTGCCGGAGCTGCAACCGGTGCTCGACGGTGCGCAGGAACCGGTAGGAGTCCACCAGGTCTGCGGCGTCGGAGCGGGCCACGTAGCCGCCCTCCCCCAACGCCCGCAACGCGTCCAACGTGGACTTCGGCCGCAGCGAATCGTCGCTGCGCCCGTGGACCATCTGCAGCAGCTGCACGGCGAACTCCACGTCCCGCAGCCCGCCGCGCCCGAGCTTGAGCTCGCGCTCGACCAGCTCCAGCGGAACGTGGTCCTCGACCCGCCGCCGCATCGACCGGACGTCCGCCACAAAATCCTCGCGTTCCGCGGCGGTCCACACCAAGGGCTGCACCGCATCGAGGTAGCGCACGCCGAGCTCTTCGTCCCCGGCCACCGGACGCGCCTTCAACAGCGCCTGGAACTCCCAGGTCCGGGCCCACCTCCGGTAGTAGCTGAGATGCCCGTCCAGGGTGCGCACCAGGGCCCCGGCCTTGCCCTCGGGACGCAATGCGGCGTCGACCTCGAAGAAAGCCGGGCTAGCGATTCGCATCATGAGGCTGGCCAGCCGAGTCGCGACCGGGATGTCCGACTCGCTGTCAGCGACGAACACCACGTCGACGTCGCTGACGTAGTTCAGCTCCCGGCCACCGCATTTGCCCATCGCGATCACCGCGAGCCTGGGTACCTCGGCCACACCGGAGCGCTGCAGTTCCGCCACGGCCACCGACAGAGCGGCCCGAAGCGCGCCCACCGCAACGTCCGACAACGTCGCGGCGACGTTCTCGTACGGCATCGTAGGTAGCGACGGTTCCACGACACTCGCCATGTCGTGGCCAGCGACGTCCAACAGCAATCCTCGATACGTGCCGCGCAGCGCACGCACCGCATCGACTCCGTGCAGCTTCGCGACCGGGCCGCCCGCCGTCCCCGGCACACCGCCGCCGTCCGCGCCCACCGCGGTCAGCAGCACCGACGTGCGTTCCGGGAGCGTGTTGGGCTGCACCGCGTCCGAGCGCAGGCGGCGCCAGTCGGCCGGGTGTGCCACGAGGTGATCAGCGAGCGCCGTGGACTCACCGAGCACGCCGAACAACCGGCCACGCAGCCCGACATCGTCGGCCAGGGCGCCCGACAGCTCCGCCCAGGCCGAATCGGCGACGTCTCGGAGCCGGTCGAGCGAGTGCAGCGCCAGATCGGGATCCGGGGTGCGGGACAGCGCGGCCACGATCGGCTCGGCTCCCTCCGGGCCGAGGTCGGACCACCAACCGGCTCGTCTCAGTTGGGCCTCGGCACGTGGCGCATCGCTGAAGCCGTAGCGTGCGGGAGAAGGCACCGAACCCGATCGCGTCGAGTTGCTGTTGGCCATGTTCGAACCGTAGTCCGAACCGGATGCCGATGAAGAGCCAGCCTTACGACAATCACGCCAGCGGTAGGAACCTGGTGGTGCTGCGTTCCTCCGGCGGGGTGGCGACCAGCCGCACGAAGCGTTCCGCGACCGGCTGCCACGTCTCGGCGAGATCGGCGTGGAACTCCGCCAGGTGCTCCGGCTCGAACTGCCCGGGGCGGGCGGTCGCCGCCGTATCGGAGGAAAGCCGAGCCCACTCCAGCACGATGTCCGGCGTGGTCTCGATGTGGAACTGCAGCCCGTATGCGCAGTCGCCGACCCGGAACGCCTGGTTGTCGCACTTCGGGGAGGATGCGAGCAACTGAGCCGATGGCGGCAGAGTCGTGATCTCGTCGGAATGGAACTGCAACACGTCAGGCGTCAGCGGCAGTGGACCGAGCAGTGGATCCGCTGCCGCGGCATCGCGCTTCGCGACCAGGAGCGTGCCAACCTCGGGTCCTTTGCGCGCGGGACGTACCTGTCCACCGGTCGCGGCGGCGAGCAGCTGGGCGCCGAGGCAGATCGCCAGGACCGGAATCCGCTGGGCAACCGCTCTGCTGAGCAGGCCGCGAACTCCGGCCAACCAAGGATGATCGGCGTCGTCGTACGCGCCCATCTCACCGCCGAGCACAACAACGCCCTGATGGTTGTCGAAATCAGTGGGCAGCTCTTGTTCAGCCGGGAGGACGACATCGAGATCCGCACCGGCCGCCAGCAGCCATTCGCCCAACTCACCCAGCGGATCCAGCTTCGATGGCTGGACGACGAGAACCCGCGTACCACTCATGTCCGTGAGCGTACGTGTTGATGACGCGTTCACCCAACGAGGTTAGGGTCAATATTGTGATCTATTGGAAAGCAAAAGGAGGGGCTTCCTGTTCCGTTGCCGGAACGGGAAGCCCCTCCTTTTTGTGTTGTGTGTCGGTGGTGCCTTACTCTCCCACACCCTGTCGAGTGCAGTACCATCAGCGCTGGGGAACTTAGCTACCGGGTTCGGAATGGGACCGGGCGTACCCTCCCCGCCATCGCCACCGACAACCCCTCACACCCCCACCACC